>CAVAHB010000150.1:0-43875 GCA_963588415.1 Faecalibacterium sp. CAG:74 | reverse complement strand
GGAGTTCGCGGAGGCGGGCGCGGCGCTTGTTGGCCGTGTTGAGTTGTAGAAAGGTGGAGGGGGGCGGGGTTTTTGCCACTGAACACACAGAAGCCGCTTCGCGGCACACTGAACACACAGAACCCTCCGCCCCAACACCTTCAGTGTGTTCTGTGCCGGCCGAAGGCCGTTCAGTGTGTTCAGTGGTAAAACCACCCCGCCGCAGCTGACCCGTTGGATTTTACAATTTCCACGGCGGAATTGACATCCGAAGGGTTTTTATGGTATCCTATCCGCCGAAATGTCAATGCCGAAGGCGAGATGGCCGGGGGGCGTGCGGATACGCTCGTGCGTCTCCATAAGCGGACGAAACCGTTCGCTTCCCTCGCGTTTCGCTAAGATTACCCCCCCCCCCCCCCCCCCCCCCCCCCAGGTAAAGGCGGCCGCGCACGCGCTTCCGTCGGACGGGAGGGCGTAGCGCGATGAAGACGGCCAGGGTCATCAGCATGACGGCGCACGTCGGCGGCTCGCCGCTGGGCGAGGGCGTTTCGGTTGCGCGGCTCGAGACCGTCACGGCCGGGCGCGGCGTCCTCTGGCGCAACGCGCCCATGCCCGGCGTCGCCGTCCTCTTCTGTGCGCGCGGCTGCCTCGCCGTCACCCGCGCCGACGGCAGCCGGGCGGAGTGCCGCGCCAGCGAACTCCTCGTCCTCTTCCCGCGCGGCAACTTCGGCATCGCAACCGCCGCGCCGGAAACGACCTTCACCATCCTCCTCTTCGCCGGCCCGCGAAACGTCCGCGCCCTGTGTGCCATGGGCTTCTGGGACGGCTTCCGCGCGCCGCACCTCACCGAAAACCCCCTCGACGCACCCTGTCCGCCCCGGGCGCAACGCGGTGCGCGCGCCGACGCCATCCTGCTCGACCGGCTGGGACAGAACCTCGAGTCCGTCTGGCAGAACTGCCGCCTGACGTCGTCCAGCCCGGAGTTCTTCGCGGCCGTCCGGGCGATCCTGAACCTGCCGGCGAAGGTCCTCACCACCGAGGAGGCCGCCGTCGCGCTCGGCGTCAGCCGCTCGAAACTCAACGCCCTCTTCCTCGCCGGGCTTCGCGCGCGGCCGGGCGCCTTCCTTTCCGGCATCCGCGCCGAGGCCGTCGCCGACCTCCTCACCTCCACGTCCCTCAGCGTCGGGCAGATCGCCGAACGCACGGGCTTTTCCACGACTTCCGCCCTCGCCGCCTTTTTCAAACGCCTGCGCGGCTGCACCCCGAGCGAGTGGAGAGCCAAATGGAAAACACATTTCACGGAGTGAAAATACAAATAATGCCAACTTCGCACATCCAACCAGTCGCCAAGAGGAGGCCGTTTGACATATAATACTCGTTGCCTGATTGCGGAGTTCCCCGGTCTTCGGGGGCGTTTGCGAGAAGGCGGTTGTTGCAACTAAAATAAACAAAGGAAAAACAAAGTTATGACAAAGAGAACTATTGCACTCGCCGTTGCGGCGACCCTTGGTTTCGCCGCGAGTGCGAGTGTCTATGAAGTGAAGTTCACGGTGAAGACCGAGAACAAGGATACGGGCAAGGTCGCCAGCAAGGTGATCTCGGGCCTCTACGACTCGGATCAGGGGAAGCACGTCTTCTGGACGGTCGAGAAGCAGAAGAACGAGAAGGGCAAGACGGTCAGCGTGAACGTCCCGTACGCGAACACCTACTTCGGCCTCGTCAACGATACGACCGTCGCGAAGAAGGTCGGCCAGAACGCCGAGCTCATCTGGAGCGATACGGGCGACGACGCGAATCCGGAGAACGTCCTCGTCGCGGGCGCGTGGGGCACGGCGGCCAGCAAGTCCGGCCAGGTCGCGGGTACGCTGAACGGCGTTCCGGCGAACGGCTCGTGGTCGGCCAAGGTCAACACGAAGAAGTCGTATGACGAACTTCTCGCGAAGTACGGTCTCACGCAGGGCTCGAACAAGGAAACGAGCGTGATTGATCAGATCAAGAAGGATGCCGAGGATTCTGTTGCCGACGCTCAGGCGAAGGCCGCTGAGGATATCGCCGCCGCGAAGGATGAGGCCGCCAAGGTGCTCGCCGCCACCAACGCCCTGCATGCGGCCGAACTCGCCGCCAAGCAGGCCGAACTCGACCTGACCACGGAAGAACTCAACAACCTCGTGGGTGCACTCAACAATATCGACGACCCCGACATGCCGAACATGATTTCGTCCTACCTCGACGAGACGGAGGACAAGGCGAATGCCCTCAAGACCGAGGCGCAGGGACTGATTGACGCGGCGAACCTTGCGTTCGACAACTACACGAACAGCCTGCCGGACGTTGACGCCGCCGCGAAGACCGCCGAGGAGGCGCAGAATGCGTATGACGCCGCCGTCGCGAAGTTTGACGCGCTGACGTATACGAACAGGATGATCGGCATTATCTATGCGAAGAACCTCGACTATTATTACGTGGACAATTCTGGCGTGATTACGCTCAAGCAGGCCGACGTTGACGCAAAGAAAGAGATCCTCAACGGTGCGCAGGGCGACTTCGTCTCGTATACGAACAGCCTGGTCAAGGCGATAAACGGCGAACAGGCGGCTCTTAAAACTTTGGAAGGCACGCGCGATGCGGCTGAGGCGGAAATGTACAATGCCGAAACCAATCTGGTGGAAGCCACGAAGGCGCTTGACGAGTTCGTCGAACCGACCACCGAAAACAGCGAGATGATGACGCTTGAGGAGTTCGTCGCTTACGAGAAGGCAAACAACAAGGCGGATTACACCGACGATTCGGTCAAGGCACAGGAGAAGTACGCAGAATACAAGGCGGAGTTCATCGCAACCGCGAAGAAGGTGTATTCGGACGATGTTGCGGCGAAGCAGAGGACCTACGGCGAAAAGGCGCTTGCCTACACGAACGCGGTCGAGAACTGCACGGGCTACGCGGAAGCGATTGAGAGGAACGCGAACGCCGCGAAGTTGGAGGCCGCCATCAACTCCGGCGAAAAGCCCGATTCCACGGCGATTAAAAACGCGGCGGATGCCCTTGACGAGGCCGAGAAGGAACTCGCCGCGCTCAAAGCGGAATATGCCTACTGGAAGAACTGGGAGTATTCCGATAAGCAGGCGGATCAGGTCAAGGCCGACCTCGAGGCTGCCGAGACGGCGAAGAGCGCGGCCGACACCGCGCTTACTGAGGCGAACAACAAGAAGCGGACGGCCGATGAGGGTTCTGCCGCACTCCTGGATGCGTTGGAGTTGGCGATTGGCGAAACTGACCTGACCAGCCTGGCCGGCACGAAGAACGTTGCGGCTCTCCGCGAGAAGGTCGATGCCTATCTGAACGCGCCGCTCGGCGACAAGGATGGCAAGTCGCTTCTTGGGTGCGTCGATGCCGCCGACGTGGCGCTCACCGCCGTGGCGAACATCAGGAAGGAAATGGGAATCAAGTGAGACCCGTCTCCATGGACAGATGAAAGTGAAATTCACGGTCCTCGCAGCCTCCGCGACGCTTGTCGCGGGGGCTGTTGCCTTTTGGCTCGCCCGGCGCGACCCCGCGCCGCCGGCGGAAGAATCGCCGTCGGCGGCATCCGCCCGCCCCGCGCCGCTTGCGGAGGCGAAGGCCGCGCCCGAAAGGCGTGCGAAGCCGAAGCCGGCGGCGAAGAAACGCGAAGTGAAGGCGGCGAAAGCCGCGTCCTCCGGGCCGTATCCGGAAGCCGTGGCGCGGTTTCTCGTCGAGAACGCCGTCAGCGCGAACGACTACCGCCAGCTTTCCCTCCTGCGGGACAAGCTCGACCGGATCGACGACCCTGAACTGCGCCTGCGCCTTCTCGAGGGGCTCGCGTGGTTCGACGAGACGGCGGTGGCGGACGCGCTGCCGTTCCTGCTCGATTCGGACGAGCGCGTCTCGGCGGCGGCCGGGGAGGTCGTGGCGAACCAGATTGCGTCCGTCACCCGTGCGTCGCAGCGCGAGAAGTTGTACACGGCGGCCTTGAAGCTGATGCCCGCCGACCTGGCCGACCGCGACATCCTGCTCGCCGCGCTGGAAAACGACAAGAAGAGCGTCGTCATCCGCGTTCTGCGCGATTCGGCGGATGCGGAGCGGACAGATCCCGAGCTGTGGGAGAAGCTGAAGGAGGTCTACGAGACGGCGTGCGGCCGCCCCTACCGCGGCCACATCGACGCGCTCAGCCACTACGACATCCGCGAAGACCGGGACTGACCCCCGCCCGGCGGTTTCGACCACTGAACACACAGAAGCCGCTTCGCGGCACACTGAACACACAGAAAGTCGGGTTGGCCTCCTCCCGGTGGCAAGTTCAGTGTGTTCTGTGCCGGCCGAAGGCCGTTTAGTGTGTTCAGTGGTGAAAACCGAACCGCCGCAGCTGACCCGTTAGATTATAATTTCCACAGGTGGCGGGACACTTGCAAGTAGTGCGCGGTTTTTGGTAGAATATATGCCGTTTTGCCGCGGAGGGTAGCGCGTGTGCGCGAGAGTAAGCGGAAGATTACCAGAAAAGGCAAGAATGGATCAGATTAAGATCAAGGCGGAGTCGCGTACCGAACAGGGTACGGCGGCCGTCCGTCGTTTGCGCCGCACGGGGATGATTCCCGGCTCGGTGATGAAGATGAAGAAGGGCGGGACGGAACTCATCAAGCTTCCGGCCCACGACTTCATGATGGCGATGCGTGGGCATACGAGCAAGCAGCTCCTGGTCACGCTGGATATGGATGGCAGGGAAGTCGCCGCGCTGATGCGTGAAGTTCAAAACGACGTCCTCGCCGGCACGCCGATTCACGTGGACTTCAGCGAGGTTTCGCTCGCGGAGAAGGTTCGCGTGACGGTTCCCGTGTATCTCATCGGCGAAGCGGTGGGCGTGAAACTCGGCGGTGGCGTTCTCGAACAGCCCCTGCGTACGATTGACGTGGACTGCCTGCCGACGGACATCGTCGAGAAGTTTGAAGTTGACGTCTCGGGCCTCGGCCTTGACCAGACGCTGTTCGTGCGCGACCTGAACCTCGGCGACAAGTATACGGTCGTCACGCGCGGCGAACACGCTCTCGCGGTCGTGAAGACCCCGGACGACGTGCCTGCGGCGTCGGGTGCGGCGGCGGCTACGGCCGACGCGGCGAAAGCCCCCGAGGTCATCAAGAAGGGTAAGGAAGAGGTGGCCGGTGCGGCCGACAAGAAGGAGGAGAAGAAGTAATGAAGACTTACGATGCTCTCTATATTTTCGTCGGCATCGCCAAGGATGACGCGCTTGAAGCGAACCTCGAGAAGGCTCTTGCGGAAGTGACGCGCCTCGGCGGCAACGTGATCGAGAAGGTCTCGCTCGGCAAGCGCGCGTTCTCGCGCCCGATGAAGAAGCACGAAAACGGCGTTTACGTGAAGGTTCGCTTCGAGATCGACCCGCTGAAGGTCAAGGAACTCGTGAAGCGCTATCTTCTCGTCGAGGAAGTGTTCCGCGTTCAGATTCTGGCCGTCGACGCCCGTCGTGAGGCGAAGATTGCCCAGGAACGCGCGGCCCGTGCCGAACGTCAGGCCAAGAAGGAGGCTGCGGCAGCGGCGGCGGTTGCCGAAACGCCCGAGGCCTGAACCAACGGAAAGTGAGGTGCCGCGATGGCGTCTTTCAACAGAGTCATTCTCATGGGTAATCTGACCCGCGACCCCGACGTTCGGGCGACCGGCGCGACCGGCATGAAGGTCGCGCGCCTCGGCCTTGCCGTCAACGAGCGCCGGAAGGATCGCAACGGACAGATTCAGGAGTTCCCCGTGTTCGTCGATGTGGACGCATGGGACAAACTCGCCGAACTGTGCGGGCAGTACCTGTCGAAGGGCCGTTCCATTCTCGTGGAGGGCCGTCTTCAGATGGATAGCTGGGAGAAGGATGGCATCAAACACCAGAAGTTGAAGGTCAGGGCTTCGACGATTAAGTTCCTGCCGCAGGGCGACCGAATGAACGGCGGCCCGTCGCAGCAGCAACAGCCGGCCGCACGACAGGAGGTCTACTCCCCCGGCGTGCCCGCGTCCGAGTCCGATTCCGACGACATTCCGTTCTAATTCAAAACAACTTAAATAAGGAAATCCAAAATGGCTTTCAGAAAATCCAACAGCTCGGCCGGCGAGGAGTTCGCCGCGAGGAAGCGTCCGCCGCTCGGCCCGAACGACCAGATCGACGTCAACGACATCGAGACGCTGAAGTATTACGTCACCGATTACGGCAAGATTCTGCCCGCTCGCATCACTGGGGTCACCTCGGCGCAGCAGCGTCAGATTCGTAAGGGCGTCAAGCGCGCCCGCAACATGGGTCTCATGGCCTAAGCGGAGGAGGTATCACGATGAAAATGCATGTTGAAGTGCTGCTCATGGACAACGTGAAGAAGCTCGGCAAGTCGGGTCAGGTCGTCAAGGTCGCCCCCGGCTACGCCCGCAACTACCTTCTTCCCCAGGGTCTTGCGGCCGAAGTAACCGAGGCGTCGCGTCGCCGCCTGAAGAAACTCGAGGCCGAGCGTGCCGCTCGTGCCGCCGAGGAGAAGAAGGCCGCGCTTGAAGTCGCCAAGAAGTTGGCCGACCTCTCGCTCACCGTCTCCGCCCACACGACGGACGGCAAGAAACTCTACGGCTCCGTCAGCGTGAGCGACCTGCTTGCGGCGATCGAGGCGAACCGCGGCATCAAACTCGAGCGTTCGCAGATCGACCTCGACGACGCGCTCCGCGAAGTCGGCGAGTACACGGCAAAGATCGATCTTGGCCACGGCGTGAATGTCAAGTTCAAGGTCACGATTCTTGGCGAAGAGGCCCCTGCGGCCGAATAAGCCGGTTCGCCACCATCGGAAAAGGGCGTCCGCTCCGAAACGGGAGCGGACGCCTTTTTGTAGTCATATACGCCTCTCATCACGAGCGTCTTTGCGCCGGTTGGTGTAAGGCCGGTGGAGTCGCGACCGGGTTATCCCGCACATAAGTGGGGGAAAATGAATGAATAGGTGAGCAATTATGGTTATTTGACGCAAAACGGCGATAAATGATATAATATCCGACCCTATGGAGATGGTGGATACAGCGATGGCGAAAGCGGCGGTTCTCACCGAGGCTTTGCCGTACATACAGGGCTTCAGGAACTCGGTCGTTCTTGTCAAGCTCGGCGGCTCCGTGATGGAGGTCGAGGCGAATCTCGACAGCCTGATGGACGATCTTGCGTTCATGCGGGCCGTCGGAATGAAGATTGTCATCGTGCATGGCGGTGGCAAGGCGATTTCGCGTGCGATTCGCGAGTCGGGTCACGAGCCGAAGTTCGTGGACGGGTTGCGCGTGACGGATGAGACGACGATGGAAATCGTGCGCCGTACGCTCAACAAGGTCGTGAATCCCGACCTCGTGCACCGTCTGCAGCAACGCGGCGCGAACGCCCGTCCCCTGCACGGGAACTGGATTTTCACGGCGAGGCGGATTGTGAATCCTGACCGTGGCTACGTCGGGGAAGTGACGGACGTTGATGCGCGGGTCGTGAGCGAAATGCTTGATGCCGGCATCATCCCCGTCATCACACCGATTGCGACGGGTGCGGATGACGACCATCTCTACAATGTCAATGCCGATTTTGCCGCCTCCGCGCTTGCGAAGGCCCTGAAGGTGCTGAAGTTCGTGCTGGTGTCGGATGTTCCCGGACTCCTGAAGGATCCGGAAGACCCTTCGACGCTGTTCTCGACGCTTCATCTGGGCGATGTTGCCGCGCTGAAGGCGGATGAGACGATTTCCGGGGGGATGCTCCCGAAGATTGAGAGTTGCGAGGATGCGATTCGGGCGGGCGTTCGCAAGGTTCAACTTGTGGATGGGCGCATGGCGCACTCGCTTTTGTTGGAAATATTCACGCGTAAGGGCGTGGGAACGGAGATAACGGAATGAGCAATAATACGAAAGAAATAATGGATCTTTATCAGGCGGCGGTGATGCCGACCTATGCGCCGAGCGTGGTGCTGGCGAGCGGAAAGGGCGTGACGGTGCGCGACGTCGACGGGCGGAGTTTCTATGACTTCACGTCGGGCATCGGCGTTCACAACGTGGGCTATGCGAACCCGAAGGTCGTGCAGGCGATTCAGGAGCAGGCCGCCGCGCTCACACACTCGTCGAACCTCTTCGCGAACGTTCCCGCGACGAATCTCGCCAGAAAACTCGTCGAACTTTCGGGACTTGGCGGAAAGGTGTTCTTCTGCAATTCGGGTGCGGAGGCGAACGAAGCGGCGATCAAGCTCGCCCGCAAGTGGGGTTCCGCGAACGGCGGACGCTATGAAATCGTCACGATGCGCCAGGGCTTCCACGGGCGTACGCTCGCGACGGTCGCGGCGACGGCCCAGTCGTGGTGTCAGGAAGGCTACGACCCGCTGCCCGTCGGTTTCGCCTATGCGAACTACAACGACCTTGAAAGCGTGAAGGCCGCCGTGAACGAGAAGACGGTCGCCATCATGCTCGAGGCCGTGCAGGGCGAGGGCGGCGTTACGCCCGCAACGCCCGAATTCATCGAGGGCATCCGCGCGCTTTGCGACGAAAAGAACCTCATCATGATTTGCGACGAGGTGCAGTCCGGCATGGGCCGCACGGGGACCTGGTTCGCGTGGCAGGGCTACAATGTGAAGCCCGACCTCTTCACCTGCGCCAAGGCGATTGCGGATGGCATTCCGATGGGTGCGCTCGTCTCGAACGAAAAGTTCGCGAACGTCTTCACGCTCTCGTCGCACGCCTCCACCTTCGGCGGCAACCCCGTCGCGGCGGCCGCCGCGCTCGCCGTGATCGGTGTAATCGAGTCGGAAGGGCTTCTCGCCCGTGCGACGGAAGTCGGCAACCTCCTGAAGGAAGCCCTGCTTGGCTTCGTGGACAAGTACGACAAACTCCTTGAAGTCCGCGGCAAGGGCATGATGCTCGGCCTTGTGGTTGATGGCGACGCAAAGCCCGTCGTGCAGGCCCTTCAGGAACAGGGGCTGCTCGCGCTCACGGCCGGTCCGAACGTGGTGCGTTTCCTTCCGCCGCTCGTGCTTGCCGAAGACGACCTCGAGGACGCGGTGGACATGATTTCCGACGCACTCGACTGTGCGTTCGGCGAATAAGTTGGCCTCTTGAATAAGTTGGCCTCTTGGAGAAACGAGGAGGGGTCGCGTCAAACCGACGCGACCCCTCTTATTTTCGCAAATGTCGGCCTCCCGCTTAGGCGAGACAGCCGCCGAACACGTCACTTGACCGTAATCACGGAATTGAAAGTCCCCTGGTCGTTCGGGACCGATTCGGTGTTTTCGGGGTCGGCGCACCACGCGCCGTCAATCACGTACTTGTATTCGTACTTGCCGGGGGCGAGTTTCAGCGTTGTCGCGTAGATGCCTTCCTTTGCCTTGTAGGACATCTTCTTCGCCGTCGGATCCCAGTCGTTGAACTGGCCGGCGACGTAGACGCTTTTGCCTTTCTCGGTATGAATCGTGAACGTGACTGCCTTCTTGACAACGGCGGGCTTCGTCTCCTTTTGGATGACTGGCTTCACCGTCTTTTGTGCCACGACCTTCTTGGTCGCGCATTTTCCGGCATTCTTGATTTTCATTTTTCTGTTTCCTTCGGCCTTTTGAGCGTTTTTTCGCCCTTTGCGGGCGAACAGGGGAATAGTATCGCATATTTTTTACAATTGTCAATACCCCGACGACGGTTTTTTTTGCTATAATTATGTCCCGTGAGCGAGACTTGGAAAGATAAGTTCTCTCGGTGGTTCACAATCGCCCTCGTGGCCGTCATCATTGTTGGCGGTCTGTTGCTCGTTTGGCCGAATTATCAGCGCGGTCGGGCGCTCCGCGTCCAGAATGCGGAACTGGCCGCCCAGATTGACCGGAAGCGGCTTGAAATCACCAGTTTGGTGGAGAATCAGAAGCGGTTCAAGACGGACTCCGACTTCCTTGAGCAGATAGCGCGGCAGAATCACCGCGTCTATCCGGGCGAACTCGTGTTCATTTTCGAGGACAGGTGATGGCGAACTTCGGCAGATGGTTGATTGGACTTGCTCTCCTGCCGATGTGCTGGGGGTTCGTCCGGTCCCTTGCCGATTCGCTGGTGAAGGCAGCCGGGGGAGGCGGCGGTTTCTCGGCCGAAGCGGTGGCCCTGCTGGGCGGCATGGCGGCGTTCGCGCTCTCGTGGGCGACGCTGAGCCATCCGGTGCGGATGTATGTCTTGGGGCACGAGTTGACCCACGCGCTCTGGGGGCTTCTCTTCGGGGCGAGGCCGTCCGACGTGAGGGTCAGTGAATCGGGCGGGAGCGTGAGACTCACGAAGTCGAACTTTATCATCACGCTCGCGCCCTATTTCTTCCCGTTCTACACGTTCGTGGTGATCGTCGTCGCGCTGATAACCTACGCCTTCCTGCGGCCGCTGCCGTTCCTGCCGTTCTGGATGTTCCTGATTGGGTTCACGTGGGCCTTTCACGTCCTGTTCACACTGGAGACGCTGACTCAGCGGCAGCCGGATGTGAAACTCTACGGGCGCGTGTTTTCGTGGTCGGTGATTCTGCTCGTCAACGTGGCTCTCGTGCTGATCTGGCTGGCGGCGACGACACCGCTGACGTTTGCCGCGCTCGGCGGCATTCTCGTGGCTCGCGTTCTTGCGGCGTATGCCGCGGTCGGCTCGGCCGGCTGGACGGCGGGAAAGTGGATTTACTCAACGATAAAAGGAGAAAAATGAAGAGACTGATGTTTGCCGCGCTCGCGGCGGCTTGTCTGTGCGGTTGCGGAACCGACAATTCGGAGACGATGAAGATGATTACGGAGGCGACGTTCCCTCCCTATGAGTTCCTGCGCGGCAGGGAGATCGTCGGTGTCGATGTCGAGATTTGCCGCGCCATCGCCGCGAAACTCGGAAAGAAGTTCCACGTTGAGACGGTCGATTTCGATTCCGTCATCCCCGCCATCATTTCGGGGAAGGCCGACATCGCCGCCGCAGGCATCACGATCAATGAAGACCGCAAGAAGAACGTCGACTTCTCGATTCCATATGTGAAGACGGGCATCGTGGTCATCTATCCGAAGGCAACCCCGTTCACGTCCGTTGAACAGCTCAAGGGCAAGAAGATTGGCGTTCAGGGCGGTACGACGAGCGAAGCGTTCGTGCTTGACCAACTCAAGCAACAGCCCGAACGCTCGAAGTCCCCGGCCGAAGCCGTTGCGGCTCTGAAGAGCGGTCGCGTCGCATTCGTCATCGCGGATATCGACCCCGCGCGGAACTGCGTGAAGGGCGAGGACGACCTCGCGATTTCGGACTTCATCACGTCCGAGGAATATGCGGTGGCGATTCGCAAGGGCCAGCCGGAGTTCCTGAAGGTAATCAACGAGACGATTCGCGAACTTCAGTCGGATGGACGACTGGCGAAGTGGAAGACCGCCTTCACGGAGGAGAGCGACAAGTTGAAGGACTGACGGCGACCGTGAAGCATACACCCATAAGACGGTTCGCATTCGCGGCGCTTTGCGCCCTCGGCCTTTTGGGCGGGGCGCAGGGTGCGGACAAGTTCACGATGGCGACGGCGGCAACGTTCCCGCCGTATGAGTTCCTGCGCGGACGGAAAGTCGTCGGCATCGACGTGGAACTCTGCCAGGCGATTGCACAGAAACTCGGCAAACGCTTTCAGGTGGAGGATATGGACTTCGACTTGGTTCTTTCCTCCGTCATTTCACGCAAGGCGGACTGTGCCGCCGCGAGCATCACGGTCACCGACGACCGCAAGAAGAACGTCGCCTTTTCGATACCATACGTGAAGACGGGCATCGTGGTCGTCTCCCGAACGAACGAACCCTATTCGGGGCTTGGGCAACTCAAGGGCCGGAAAGTCGGCGTTCAGGGCGGCACGACGAGCGATGCGTTCGTCCGGGAAGTACTGAAGCAGGAGCCCGAGCGTTTCAATTCGCCGCCTGAGGCGTGTGCGGCCATGCTCGCCGGGCGGTGCGCGTTCGTCATTGCGGATATCAATCCCGCGCAGGCCTGCGTGAAGAGCGACGGCCGCCTTATGCTTTCGGACTGCCTGAGGAGCGAGGAATATGCCATTGCGGTGGCGAAGGGGAATACGAATCTTCTTGCAACGGTGAATGCCGTCATCCGTGAGGTTCAGGAGGACGGCCGACTGGCGAAGTGGATCGCCGACTACACCGAAGAGTGCGAGAAGTCCCTGCTCGCCGAGATTGTCGCCGAATCGTCCGGGAATGCGGAAGAGCGTCCCTCGGCTTTGTCGGGGATAAGTGCCGCGCTGAAGCGTGCGTGGGCTTCGATTGCGGAAGATTTCTACCTCTGCTTCATGAAGCGTGCGGCCGACGGCTCCTATCGCGGCGAATATCTCGTCAAGGGTCTCGGAGTCACGATAGAAGTTGCGCTTTCGGCCATCGTGCTTGGCCTTTTCATCGGCTTTCTTGTTGCCGTCATCCGTTCTTCGCACGACAAGTACGGCTACTTCGGCTTCCTGAACGTGGTGTCGAAGGCCTATCTCGCCCTCATCCGCGGAACGCCGATGGTCGTGCAGCTTCTGATTACCTATTACATCATCCTGCGGTCGGTCGATTCAAAGGTGCTGATTGCGATACTCGCCTTTGGCGTCAATTCGGGGGCCTATCAGGCGGAAATCATCCGTGCGGGCATCGTCTCAATCGACCCCGGTCAGATGGAGGCCGGCCGAGCCCTCGGCCTCTCGTACTGGAAGACGATGCTTCGGATCATCCTGCCGCAGGCGGTGCGCAACGTGCTGCCGGCGCTCGGAAACGAGTTCATCGTGCTGATGAAGGATACGTCCATCGTCGGCTACATCGCGCTCATCGACCTCGCCAAGGGCGGCGACATCATCCGAAGCCAGACCTATTCGGTCTATCTGCCCTACCTTGCGGTCGCGGCGATTTACCTGATTCTGGTCATGTCGTTCACGTGGCTTCTTGGGCGGCTTGAGCGGCATCTGCGCGATACCGGGGCCGATCCCGTGCACAACGATTCGTGAGGACTTTGAAGACTATGGCAGAGACGCTGTTGAAAATTGAGAACCTGAAGAAGAGTTTCGGCAAGTTGGAGGTGCTGAAAGGCATCTCGACGGAAATCCACCGGGGGGAGGTCGTGGTGATGATCGGGCCGTCGGGCGGAGGAAAATCGACCTTCCTCCGGTGCATGAACCTCCTGGACGCACCGACCGAGGGGCGCATTCTCTTCAACGGAATGGATATTGTCGCGGCTTCCGAGCGGGAGAAGAACCGTGTCCGCTCCGAAATGGGGATGGTCTTCCAGCACTTCAATCTCTTCCCCCACCTCACGATTCTTGAGAACATCACGCTCGCGCCGCAACTCGTACGCGGCATTTCGCGTGTTGAGGCCGAGAAGAAGGCGATGGAACTTCTGGTGCGCGTCGGTTTGCCCGACAAGGCGAAGAACTACCCCCAGCAACTTTCGGGCGGACAGAAGCAGCGCGTCGCCATCGTGCGTTCGCTTGCGATGGAACCACAGATGATGCTTTTCGACGAGCCGACTTCCGCGCTCGATCCTGAAATGGTCGGGGAAGTTCTGGACGTGATGAAGGATCTTGCGAAGAATGGCATGACGATGGTCGTCGTGACCCACGAAATGCGCTTTGCGCGTGACGTGGCCTCGCGAGTCCTCTTCCTTGAGGGCGGGCGAATCGCCGAGGAGGGAACGCCGGCCGAAATATTCGGCGCACCGAAGTCGGAACGCCTGAAACTCTTCCTTGGGAAGGTCAACCTATCGGAAACGGAATGATTTAGGAGAATAAAGTATTATGCATACCGTATTGAAGCATCCGCTTGTCGATCACCGCATCACCCTGATGCGTGACCAGACGACCCCGCCGAAACTGTTCCGTGAACTTGTGAATGAACTTACGACCTTTCTTGCCTACGAGGCGCTGAAGGATGTTCGCACGCGCACGGTGGACGTGGTCACGCCCGTGGCGAAGACGACGGGGGCGCTCGTGGACGAACGTGTCGTGCTCGTGCCGATTCTGCGCGCGGGGATGGGCATGCTGGACGCAATGCTTCATGTTTTGCCCTATGCCAAGGTCGGCGTTCTTGGTATGCAGCGCAACGAGGAGACGGCGGAGCCAATCCCCTACTACGCGAAAGTCCCGCCGGCAAAGGGCGAGGAACTCGCGCTCGTCATCGACCCGATGCTGGCGACGGGCGGGAGCGCCTGCGATGCGGTCGCGCAGCTCAAGAAACTCGGCTACAGGCGCATCAAGTTCCTAAACCTCATCTCCGCGCCGGAAGGCATCGCCAAGTTCGAGGCGGCGCACCCGGAAGTCCCCGTCTTTACGGCGGCGCAGGATGAGCGTCTCAATAGCCACTTCTACATCGTGCCGGGGCTCGGTGACGCGGGCGACCGCATTTTCGGGACGTTGTAAGGGCTTCTAACACATTTCCAATTAACTCAACACAAAATAGAAAGCAATACTATGTTTGAAAAGTTGTTCAAATTAAGTGCGGTCAAGGCAACGGTTCGTACCGAACTTGTTGCGGGTCTCACGACCTTCATGACGATGGCGTATATTCTCGCCGTGAACCCGAATATCCTCTCCCAGGCGGGCATCCCGCGTGGCGGCGTTTTCGTTGCGACGTGTCTGGCGGCCTTCGTGGGGACGATGCTGATGGCATTCATGTCGAACTATCCGTTCGCGCTTGCGCCGGGCATGGGGCTGAATGCGTTCTTCGCCTTTACCGTCGTGCTGACGATGGGGTATAGTTGGCAATTCGCGATGCTGGCGGTATTTGTCGAGGGGCTTGTCTTTCTCGTCCTTTCGCTTACGCCCGTGCGCGAGTCAATTTTCAATTCAATTCCCCTTGCGCTTAAGAAGGCCGTGGCGGCTGGCATAGGTCTCTTTATCTGCCTGATTGCGATGAAGACGGCGGGCATCATCGTCGATAATCCTGCCACGCTCGTTTCAATGGTTCACTTTAAGGATGTCCCATTCGAGACGCACGGAATATGCGCACTCCTCGCACTCGTTGGCACGCTCCTGACCGGCTTTATGCTCGTCAAGGGTTTGAAGGGTGCGATTCTTTTTGGCATTCTTGCGACATGGGTGCTCGGTATGATCTGTCAGGCGGCGGGAATCTACGTGCCGAATCCTGAGGCCGGGTGCTTCTCGCTTTATCCGAACTTCTCACTCGAGGGGTTTGATCAGCACTTTACCGAGTTTAAGACGACCCTTGGCGCGTTCTTCGCACCGGAGACCTGGACACATAAGATCGACGGCAAGGTCGTTGGTTCTGGGTGGTCGCTCATCAAGACGCTGGACTTCTTCGTCGTCATGTTCGCCTTCTTCTTCGTTGACCTCTTCGACACCCTTGGCACGCTCATTGGTGTTTCGATGAAGGGTGGCTTCTTGACGAAGGAAGGCAAACTGCCGCGAGTTTCGGGTGCGCTCTGTGCGGACGCGATTGCGACGTCGGTTGGCGCGGTGCTTGGAACCTCGACGACGACGACTTACGTTGAATCGGCTTCGGGCGTGATGGCTGGTGGCAAGACGGGTCTTACGGCCGCGACAACGGCCGTACTCTTCCTTGCAGCCGTTATTCTCGCGCCTGTCTTCCTCGCGATTCCCGGCTTCGCCACGGCTCCGGCGCTTATTATTGTCGGTTTTATGATGCTCTCCTCTTGTGCGCAGATCGATTGGTCGGATGTCGGGGAGGCCGTCCCCGCGTTTCTCGCAATTGCGGCGATGCCGTTCTGCTATTCCATTTCGGACGGCATTATGTTTGGCGTGATTTCGTATACCGTCATCAATGCGCTCGCGGGCAACTTCCGCCGCATTCACTGGATTATGTATATCTTGACGGTTCTCTTCATCGCCAAGTATGCGTTGATGTAAAAGGGAAGTGAACGATGATGGCGGCGACGACCAATATCCTAACGACCTTCATGCACTGGCTGCAGCAGGAAGGTGCGGCGTATGCGATGAAAGCGCTTGCCGCGCTGGTTATCCTTGTCGTGGGGGCCATTGCGATAAAGGTGCTCGCCGCCGTCCTCAAGAAGGGCTTTTCGCGTGCTGACGGACGCCATGCGCTCGCCGTTCGGTTTATTGTCTCGGTGATTGTGAAATCCGCTTGGGCGGTGCTTATCGTCGTCGTTCTCGGTAAACTTGGTGTGAACGTGGGTCCGCTCATTGCGGGCTTGGGCGTGACGGGGTTTATCCTCGGCTTTGCGTTTCAGGAGTCGCTGGGCAGCCTTGCGAGCGGGCTTATGATTGCCCTTAACGAGCCGTTTAAAGTCGGCGACTACGTCGTGGTCGGGGGCTACGAAGGCACGGTTCTGCAACTCGACATGATGGCCGTCACCCTCGCGACGCCTGACAACCGGCGCATAACCATTCCCAATAAATCTGCATGGGGTTCGCCCATCGTCAACTATTCGGCTCTGGCAACGCGCCGCGTCGACATTGCCATTCGTATCGCGTATGGGACGGATGTTTCGCGGGCGCGGGCGACGGCTCTCGAGTCCGTTGCGTCCGTCGCCGGCGTTCTGGCCGACCCCGCGCCCCTGGCGGAAATCAAGTCCTTCGATGAGAATGGTATTGCCCTGACGGTGCGCGGCTGGGTCAAGAACGCGGACTACTGGAACGTGTATTTCGCGGCGGCTCAGGCTCTTAAGGAGGCTTTCGAGCGGCAGGGAATAGAGATTCCACGCCCGCAACTTGATGTCCACATGGTCGCTCACGCGGCAAAATGAAACAACGTAAGAGGTAAATGAAAATGGCAAAAGAACTGATTAAAGAGATTCCACCGGAAGGTGTCTACGATGCGCGGCAGCTCGGCTATCCCCGAATGGGGCTGTTGGGCGTGCAGCATTTGTTCGCAATGTTTGGCGCAACGGTGCTTGTGCCGCTTTTGACGGGGATTTCAGTCTCGTCCACGCTCCTTTTTGCGGGCTTGGGCACGCTCTTCTTCCATCTTGTCACGAAGCGCATAGTCCCCGCCTTCTTGGGGAGTTCCTTTGCGTTCTTGGCGGGCTACTTCGCCTTGACGGGTATGAAAGGCGGCATGTGGGAAGGGCTTACCAAAACGCAACTTCTCGCGTATGCCTCGGTCGGCGTAATCGTCGCGGGTCTTATCTACGTCGTATTCGCGGGAATCGTGAAGTCCGTCGGGGTCAAGCGCGTCATGCGTTTCTTCCCGCCCGTGGTGACGGGGCCGATTATCATCGGCATCGGGCTTGTACTCTCGCCCGTCGCGGTGAACAGCGCTTCGACGTGCTGGCCAGTCGCCCTCGTCGGCATTGTCGCCGTACTCATCGCGGCGATTTTCGGGCGCGGCATGGTCAAGATCGTCCCGATTCTGATTGGCGTGTTCGCGAGTTATGCGGCGGCGTACCTGTATTGCAACGTGCTGGGGCTGGGGCCTGCGGTCGATTTCTCGCACATTGCCGCGGCGCCTTGGGTTGGGCTTCCCGTGAAGATGGAAGAAACCGTCTTCCCGATTCTCGCGCACGCGGGGGACAACGTCGGGCGCATCGTCAGTTCCATCCTTATCGTTGCCCCTCTCGCGGCGGCGACGATGATGGAACACGTGGGTGACATCTCGGCGATCAGTTCGACCGTCAAGCGCAACTTTTTCGCGAACCCCGGTCTTCACCGCACGCTGATTGGCGACGGCATTGCGACGAGCCTCGCGGCGCTTTTCGGCGCCCCCGCGAACACGACCTACGGTGAAAACACCGGCGTTCTCTCGCTCTCGCGTGTTTACGACCCCCGCGTGATTCGCATCGCCGCCTATCTCGCCGTCGTCCTCGCCTTCTGCCCGAAGTTCGCCGCAATCATCACGACGCTTCCGGCGGCCACGATCGGCGGCGTCTCGTTCGTCCTCTACGGAATGATTTCCGCCGTCGGCGTTCGCAATCTCGTCGAACATCAGGTGGACTTCTCAAAGCCCCGGAATATGCTGATTTGCGCAATCTCCATCGTCTGCACGCTCGGCATCAGTTTCTCCAAGGCGGGGGCAATCACCTTTGCAATCGGCGAGGTGCATCTGTCGCTCTCGGGTCTTGCCGTGGGTGCGCTGATGGGCATCTTCCTGAACGCGGTTCTGCCCGGCAAGGACTACGACTTCTCGGAGACGGAACCCAACATCAAGGATGCAGACCGTTTCGGCGGCGTGAAGGCCAGGGCCTGAGCGCGGCGGATTCTGACGACCATACGAAGGGAAAAAAGCAGATGATTCTTCTTCTCGGTGCGGATGCCTATTCACCTTTTCGCTTGGACGCGATTAAGGATTCGCTTGCGGATTTCGACCCCGAACTCGGCCCCGTCGAGATTGACGCGAAGTGGGTTTACGCCATTCAGACGGCGGGCGAGACCTGCCCCGAGGCGGAACTTCGCCGTGCGGCGACCCTCCTGAATGCGACGGGCGAATGCGACGGCGCGGACTTTTTCGTCACGCCGCGGAAGGGCACGATCTCCCCGTGGAGTTCGAAGGCGACGGACATCTTCCGCAACTGCGGGCTTTCCGCCATCTCGCGCGTTGAGCGCGGCATCCGCTTCCGCACCTCGAAGAAGTTGCCCCCCGCCTGCTTCGCCGCGCTCTACGACCGCATGACCGAAGGCGTTTACACCGACCTCACAGATTTCTTCGACGAGGCGGATCCGAAGCCGGGTCGAACCTACGACGTGTTGGCGAAGGGCGTTGATGCGATTCGCGAGGCGAATGTTGAAATCGGGCTCGCCATTTCCGAGCCGGAGATGGAGTATCTCGCGAAGAGTTTCAAGGCCGCCGGACGCAACCCGACCGACACGGAACTCGTGATGTTCGGGCAGGTGAACTCCGAGCATTGCCGCCACAAGATTTTCGGCGCGGAGTTCATCATCAACGGCAAGCGGCAACGCCATTCGCTCTTCGGTATGATTAAGAACACCCATGCGAAGCGTCCGCAGGATACGCTTTCGGCCTACAAGGACAACTCGGCGGTCGTGAAGGGCTTCAGGACGGATGTGTTCTCAATCGACCCGAAGACCCATGCCTATGCGTTCAGGAAGGACGAAATCGACCAGCTCATGAAGGTCGAGACCCACAACCACCCGACGGCCATCTCGCCGTTTCCGGGTGCGGCGACGGGCGTTGGCGGCGAGATTCGTGACGAGGCGGCGACGGGTACGGGTTCGCGCACGGTGGCGGGTATCTGCGGCTTCATGGTCTCGAACCTCCGCATTCCCGGCTATCCCCAGCCGTGGGAGCGCACGTTCGCCGATTTCCCGACGCGCTTGGCGACACCGCTTCAGATTATGACGGAAGGCCCGATTGGCGGCGCGGCGTTCGGCAACGAGTTCGGCCGTCCGCAACTCTGCGGCTTCTTCCGCACCTACGAAGGCGAGATTGCGGGCGAGCTTCGCGGCTACCACAAGCCGATTATGCTGGCGGGCGGCATGGGCGTGATTCGCCACAGTCAGGTTCAGAAGAAGGATGTGAAGGTCGGTTCGCTGATTGTTCAGATCGGCGGCCCCGCGATGCGCATCGGTCTTGGCGGCGGCGCGGCGAGTTCGATGATGACGGGTACGAATTCCGAAGCCCTCGACTTCAACTCCGTCCAGCGCGGCAACGCCGAGATGCAGCGCCGGTGCCAGGGCGTGATTGATGCATGTGCCGCGCTCGGCGCGGCGAATCCGATTCTCTCCGTGCACGACATTGGTGCGGGCGGGCTTTCCAACGGCTGTCCCGAACTCGTCGAGGCGACGGGCGGAAAGTTCGAACTCCGCAAGGTTCACAACGAGGAGAAGTCGATGAACCCGATGGAGATCTGGTGCTGCGAGGCGCAGGAACGCTACGTGCTCGCCCTCAAGCCGTCGGCGCGGCAGTTCTTCGAGGGGCTCTGCGCCCGCGAACGCTGCCCGGTCGCCTTCATCGGCGTGGCGACGGGCGACGGGCGGCTCGTGCTGACCGACGAGTACTTCGGCGACCGTCCGATCGATATGGACGTGAAAGTTCTTCTCGGCAAGCCGCCGCGAATGGTTCGCAACGTGAGGCGCGTGAAGAAGACGCACATCCCGACCAACTTCGAGGGTGTGCGACCGCTCGACGCCCTGACGCGCGTACTGCACTTGCCGGCCGTCGCGGACAAGACCTTCCTCATCACGATTACGGATCGCACGGTGACGGGCCGCGTCGCACGCGACCAGATGGTCGGCAAGTATCAGCTTCCGGCGGCGGACTGCGCCGTGACGACGATGGGCTATGCGACGAACGAAGGCCAGGCGATGGCGACAGGCGAGCGCACGCCGGTAGCCTTGCTGGATGGCCCCGCGTCCGGGCGCATGGCGATCGCCGAGGCGGTGACGAACCTCGCGGCGGCGGATGTCGGCGACATCGGGCAGATTCGCCTTTCCGCGAACTGGATGGCCCCGTGCGGTGAACCCGGCGAGGACGCGATTCTCTACGATACGGTCGAGGAAGTCGGCCTGAGGTTCTGCCCGAAACTCGGCGTGTCGATTCCCGTGGGCAAGGACAGTTGCTCGATGCACACGACGTGGACGGATGCGCGGGGCGAGCAGAAGAAGCAGGTTGCCCCGCTTTCGCTCGTCGTTTCCAGTTTTGCACCGGTGAATGACGTGCGCCTGACGCTGACGCCCGACCTGAAGCCCGATGCGGAAGGTGCGAGTTCGTTCCTCGTTTACGTGGACTTGGGCGACGGCTCGACCCCACTTGGCGCGACGGCCCTGGCGCAGGTCTACGGCCAACTCGGCAACACCCATGCCGATGCGGATGCGGCGACGCTGAAACGCTTCTTCAACGCGATGCAGGAAATCGTGCGCGGCAAACTCGCGCTCGCCTACCACGATCGCTCCGACGGCGGCCTTGCCGTCACGCTCGCGGAAATGGCAATTACGGGCGGACGCGGCATCGTCGCGAAGTTGCCCGACGGCGATGTTCTTGCCCAGCTCTTCAACGAGCAGCCGGGTGCGGTGCTTCAGGTTTCCGAGGCGAACGTTGCGGCGGTTCTCGCGATTTTCAAGAAGGCTCGCGTTCCCGCCGTACTTGCGGGCGCGGTGCGGCGTTCCTCCCGTGCATTCGAAGTCTTCGTCGGCGAGCGTCTCGCAATCCGAACGGATTTGACCTATCTTCGCCGCGCGTGGAGCGAGACGACCTATCGGATGCAGGCCTTGCGCGACAACCCCGTTACGGCACGGGAGGAGTTCGACAACGCGCTTGACGAGACCGATCCCGGCATGCAGTTCGCGCTTACCTACGATCCGGATGGGATTCCCGCTTCGCTTCGCCGCAGGCCTTCCGCGCCGCATCCGCGTATGGCGATTCTGCGCGAGCAGGGCGTGAACGGTCACGTCGAGATGGCGGCGGCGTTCGCCCTCGCCGGGTTCGACTGTGTTGACGTGCACATGAGCGACCTGATTGCAGGCCGCGTCGATCTCACCGACTTCCGCGGCCTCGTCGCCTGTGGCGGCTTCAGCTACGGCGACGTGCTGGGTGCGGGTTCTGGCTGGGCGCGGTCGATTCTCTACAACGACAGGCTGAAGGCGATGTTCAAAACCTTCTTCCACCGTCCCGACACCTTCTCGCTTGGCGTGTGCAACGGTTGCCAGATGCTGTCGCAGTTGAAGGAGATTATCCCGGGTGCGGAAGGGTGGCCGCGTTTCGTGAAGAACGTCTCGGAGCAGTTCGAGGCGCGGTATTCGGCGATTCGCATCGAGCCTTCGCCGTCAATCTTCTTCCGTGGCATGGAAGATTCCGTGCTGCCGATTGCCGTGGCGCATGGCGAGGGGCGCGTGTGGACCGAGGGCTGGACGCCCACGATTTGCGCGGCGCACTTCGTTGACGGGCGCGGTCGGGCGACGACGCGCTACCCCTACAATCCGAACGGGTCAATCGGTGGCCAGACGGCTTTCACCACGACGGACGGACGCGCCACCATCATGATGCCGCACCCGGAACGCGGTTTTCGCGCCTGTCAGCTCAGCTACAATCCCGGCATCTTCAGGGAAAACGGACCTTGGATGCGGATGTTCCAGAACGCCTATCGCTTCGCAACGGCGAAGTAATCCAGTCCGAAATATGGTATAATCCGACTTATTGAAACCTTCTGGAAAGGAAATCACAGACATGAACAAACTGATTACTGGTTCGGTGCTCACCCTCTCGGCGGCGGTGGCGGGGTGTTGCTGCCTCGTTGGTGGCGACGAAAGTTATTCGGAGACGATTGACGAGGGGTTCGTCACCATCTTCAACGGCAAGGACTTGACGGGCTGGTACGGCTCGACGTCCTACGGAGTCGATCCGAAGGAGCCGGGCGTGCTGCAGTGCTTTCCGGGAAAGGGTTCGGGCGGCAACCTTCTGACGGAGAAGGAATACGAGAACTTCATCCTGCGCTTCGAGTTTATGATGCCCGAGAACGGCAACAATGGCCTTGGCATCCGCACGCCTTCGCCCGATGTTGACGCGGCGTATTACGGAATGTGCGAACTGCAGCTTCTCGACGATGGCGGCAGCCAGTATTACGATTCCGATGCGAAGAAGGATAAACTTCATCCCTACCAATATACGGGGTCGGTCTACGGCGTCGTGCCCGTGAAGCGCGACAACGTCGGCAGGCAACTTGACTGGAAGGTCGGCAGTTTCGCCGCAGGCGGCAGCTATTTGCGCAAGCACGGCACGTGGAACTTCGAGGAGGTCAAGGTCATCGGCAGCGAGATAGAGGTCTATCTCAACGGCTACCTCGTCACGAAGGCCGACGTGTCGAAGTTCAGGGGCGACGGCGATACGCCGGACGGACGCAAGCACCCGGGCCTTCACAACAGGAAGGGTCACATCGGCTGGCTCGGCCACGGCCACAATGTGAAGTGGAAGAACATCCGCATCAAGGAACTGCCCGCCTCGGCGAAGATGGGCGAGGTCTGTCCGCGTCAGGCGATGAAGGCACCGGCCGGCTTCAAGGACTATTTCTCCGGCAGGGAGTCGCAGCTCGTCGAGAACTGGAAGGGCGTGACGACGGTCGAAGGCTTCGACAACCCGAAGGTTCGTCAGGCGGCGACGCCCGAAAAGCGCGCCGAAATGCAGAAGATTGCCGACAAGGGCATGATGGAGCACTGGTCCGTGCGCAACGGCAATCTCTATTTCGACGGCTTCAGGGGCGGCTATTCGCTCGCGACCAAGAAAGACTACAAGGACTTCGAACTCTGGGCCGACTGGCGCATTATGTCCATCACGGGCGATTCGGGTCTCTACCTTCGCGGTTCGCCGCAGGTTCAGATCTGGGATGCGCACAACCAGTGGCACATCGGTTCTGGCGGGCTTTACAACAACCAGAAGGGGCCGAGCAAGGCTCTTCTCATCGCCGACAAGCAGGTCGGCGACTGGAATCGCTTCCATGTGAAAATGGTCGGCAAGAACGTCACCGTGTGGCTGAACGGTCAGCTCGTCGTGGACAATGTGGAACTTGAGAACTACTGGGATCGCAAGATGGAAATCTTCCCCGTCGAGCAGATTGAGTTGCAGTGCCACGGCGACCCGATTGAATGGCGCAACATCTTCATCAAGGAACTCTAAGGGAGGCCGGCCGATGTCAGCGAATGAGAAAACGATGCAGTTGCTCCGCCGGGGAATGTTTGCAATGACTTTCCTGTCGGCGGCGGCGTTCGCCCTGCCGCTCGCGGCGAAGGTTGAACTCGCCACGCCGTTTGCGGACGGTATGGTTCTCCAGCGCGGGCGCGACGTACCCGTCTGGGGAAAGGCCGCGCCTGGCAGCAAGGTCGTCGTCTCGTTCGCCGGCGCAACCGTCGCGACGACTGTCGGCGCGGACGGCGCGTGGTCGGTGAAACTGCCGCCGATGGCCGCGTCGAAGGAGAGCCGCGTTCTGCGCGTCTCGGAGTGCGAGCCGGGATTCTTCTGGGATTCCGAAACGGATGCCGCCGAGGTGAAGGACGTTCTCGTCGGCGAGGTCTGGATGTGCGCCGGCCAGTCGAACACCGACTGCCCGATCTGGAGCGGCAGCCCGCGCTACCGCGACGGCTGGGGCGCGATGACCCTCCTGAGCACGGACAAGCCCTTCGTGCGCCTCGTGAAGACGCCGCTCGTCGCGTCCGCCGAGCCGCGTTACGGCTACAGGGTCGAGTGGATGAAGATGACCCCGGCGCTGTTCGACGCCTGGAAGAAGAAGGCTCGGATGCCCTCCGCGATGGGCTACTACTTCGCGCTCGAACTTGCGAACGCACTTGACATTCCTGTCGGGCTCGTGGACAGTTCATGGGGCGGAACGAACATCGACGCCTGGACGCCGCGTTCCGGCTACGAGGGGCTTGCGGATCTTGACGTGGAGCGGAACTGGAAAAACGTTCCGAAGGGGGAGTGGAAGGATGAAATGCGCAAGGGCCCGATCAGCGGTTGGATTCAGCAGCCGTCCGCACTCTGGAACAGCATGGTTGCCGCGTATGCGCCGATGGCGTGCCGCGGGCTCATCTGGTATCAGGGCTGCCACAACTCATGGGAATACCGTCGCTATGCGAACAAGATGCACGCGCTCTACAACGGCTGGTCGAAGGAGTTCGCGAATCCCGGAATGAAACTCTACTTCGTGCAGCTTGCGCCGTGGGGCAACGGGGACATTGCGAACATCCAGATGGCACAGGCGCAGTTCGAGAAGGAGGAGCCGAACGCCGCGATGGCCGTCATCAACGACGTCGGCAATCTGAAGGACATCCATCCGAACGACAAGCGCACGGTCGCCAAGCGTCTCGCGCTCCACGCGCTCCGCCGCGACTACGGCCGGGCGAGCATCCGCGATAATTCGCCGACAATCAAGACTTGGAAAGTCAAGGACGGTGCGTTCGTCCTCTCGTTCAACGATGCGGAAGGCTGGTACGTCTACAACCCCGACCGCTCGACGGCCGTTGGCTTTGAGGTCTGTGGCGCGGACGGTGTGTGGAAGCCGGCGAAAATCCGCAACTTCATCACGTGGAAGAACGGCAAGGGCGAACTTTGCAACGACGGACAGGTGGCGGGAAGCGACCTTGTCGTTGCGGCGGACGAGGTGAAGAATCCGGTAAAGTTGCGTTATCTCCACTCCGCACCGTGGTTCGGGGCCCTTTACAACGAGGCCTGTCTGCCACTGGGCGCATTTGCAATCGAAGCGAAGTAATTGGCGAATTGTAGGTCGTGTAGATAAGTCCGTCTGGAGTTTGTCGATTTTCAGGCGGACTTGGTTTTTGTCTCAAAACGGCGGCGCGGCGGCTTCAGCACGGCCAACAAGCGCCGCGCCCGCCTCCGCGAACTCTGCGGCTCTGCGCGAGTTCAGCGGCCGGCACCACGTAGTACACGAGTTCCCCTCCAGTTCAAAAAAAGTTGCCTTTCTGTCGGCGCGGCGACCCCTTCCTGTCCGACCGCCGAGCCCATATATGGACAACCCCCGAGTCCATATATGGAGAACGGATTGTCCATATATGGAGTACCCTCGAGTCCATATATGGACAAGACCTTAGTCCATATATGGACAACCCACGAGTCCATATATGGACAACCCATGAGTCCATATATGGAGAATCCCAACGCTCCCTGAGGGGTTTCGCCGCGCTCTCCGGGGGGGCAAACGGGGGCTTTCCCGTACTCCTTAGTACTATAGAGGACGCCGCGCCGCCGCTTTCGCGGTCAAAACCGACCATAGGCGGGAATTGGCAAACTCCGGCCCGGGCGCGATTGACGGGAAGACCGTTATTCGGTATAATATGCGGCAAATGAAGGTATGGCATACATTTTGGTGCGGCGCATTCAAGAACAACCCGACCTTTCGCCTCGTTCTGGGGCTTTGTCCGACCCTTGCGGTGACGACGAGCCTTGAGAACGCGATTGGGATGGGGTTGGCGGCGACCTTTGTCCTCGTGTGTTCGAACGGGCTTGTTTCCGCCCTGCGGAAGGTGATACCGGATGCCGTGCACATACCGTGCTACATTGTCATCATTGCGGCGTTCGTGACGACGATTGACCTTCTGATGCAGGCGTATCTGCCGGAACTTTCCGCGTCGCTTGGCATCTTCATCCCGCTCATTGTCGTCAACTGCATCATCCTTGGGCGGGCGGAGGCGTTTGCGAGCAAGAACGGCGTGCTTGAATCGCTTGCGGACGGGCTTGGCAGCGGGCTCGGGTTTGTGCTTTCGCTGTCGCTGATTGCGTCCGTCCGTGAGATTGTCGGGGCTGGGACGCTGACGATCTGGGGTGGTTTGGCGTTCAAGGACTTGAATCCCGGGCCGGTGACGCTCGCCATTCTGCCGGCGGGCGGGTTCATCGTGCTTGGGCTTCTGCTGGCTTTCATCAATCGGATGGGCGAATGGCAGGCGCGGCGGAACGGGGTGGCGGCCCCGCTGCCGATAAATCTCGACTGCCGCCACTGCACGATGTGCCCGAACGGAAAAGAAAAATGAAGTGTCCTCGGTGCGGAACAGACAACGACAAGGTGCTTGACTCGCGTACGGCGCGCGAGGGCGCGGCGATTCGCCGCCGCCGCGAATGCCTGTCGTGCGGTGCGCGGTTTACGACCTACGAAGAACTTGAGTTCGACGACGTGTTTGTCATCAAGCGGGATGGTTCGCGCCAGCCGTTCGACCGGGTGAAGGTTGCGCGGGCGATTCGCCGCGCCTGCGGAAAGCGTCCCGTGAACGACGAACAGATCCGGGCGATGGTTGACGGGGTCGTGGCGAAGATCGGTCGGGAGGAAGTTTCAGTCGATCGGATTGCGGAACTGGTGATGGCCGAGTTGCTGAGCGTCGATGAAGTCGCCTACGTTCGCTTCGCGAGCGTCTACCGTCAGTTTACGGATGTTGAACAGTTTCTTTCTGTCATAACGGAGATGGTGAAGAAATGAATAACGAATACCAACGCCCCCCCGTTCGCATCGCACTCATCGGCATCGGACGAGCGATGCTCGCCGACCATTATTCCGTGCTGAGGGAACATCCGAACCTGTTCAGGATTGTTGCGGCCTGCGACGTGATGAAGGAACGCCGCGACATCATTGCCAGGGACTTCCCCGACTGCCGAATGTTCAGGCGCTACGAGGACTTGCTGGACGAACGCGACATCGACCTCGTGGACATCGCGACCTGCTCGACTGACCACGTCGCGCACGCGGTTGCCGCGCTCAACAAGGGATTCTGGACGATGATTGAGTCGCCGCTCGCCCTGACGCTTGACGACGCGCAGCTCCTGCGCGGCGCGGCGATGAAGGCGAAGAACAGGCTGATCGTGATGCAGCGCGGACTCTTTGCGCCGGACTTCCTGCTGGCGAAGCAGGAGATGAACGATTCGCGGCTCGGCGAGATTCACCAGATTGTCATCCGCAAGGAGGACTACATCCGCCGCGACGACTGGCAGACGGTGAAGCGGCTCGGCGGCGGCGCGGCGTATTATGCGATGCCCGATCTCATCCTTCAGGCGTTGAAACTCCTGCCGTTCCCGCCGATTCAGATGTGGAGCGAACTGAAGCGCATCGCGTCGGTTGGCGACGCGGAAGACTACGCGCACGTCAGCCTGAAGACGCGCGTGCGGATTTCGGCGGATATCGAGTTCAACGGCGGGTCGCTCCCGAGCGAACACGCGCCGTCCTTCACGATTCGTGCGGAACGCGGCGTTTTCAAGGTGAACGCCGGCGCAACGCAGGGCGTCCTGAAGGTCGTAGACCCCGCCTACAAGTTCCCGCGCCGGCGTTCGTCCGTGCGGACGCCCGACCTCAAGGATCTGCACGAACAGTTCCCGATCGTCGAGATTCCCGTCTCGCTCCCGCAGGGGACGATGCACGGCATTTCCGCTTTCTGGAAGCACGTCTACGATACCGTGAGAACGGCTGCACCGCTCCCGCTCCCGCTTGAGGATTCGATTGAGGCGGTGAAGTTCTCGTATCTGATGAAGAAGACGAGTCCATTCGGAAAGTGACCGGAATGACGCAGAGCCTTGAGGATTACGTCGAAGCGATTTACCTTCTCGCTCGGGAAGGGCACGAGGCGCAGGTTCGTGACGTTGCGAAGTCGCTTGGCGTGACGATGCCGTCGGTCGTGAAGGCCATTCGGGAATTGAAGAAACTCGGCTTGGCGACCCACGAACCGTATGCGGGCATCGACCTGACGGTCAAGGGGCGGCGCGTGGCGAAGTCCGTTCTGGGTCGGCACACGCTTCTACGTGAGTTTCTAATGAAGTTGGGCGTCAGTCGTCCGAATGCGGACAAGGACGCCTGTCTTATGGAGCACATTCTTTCGGCGGAAACAATTGACAGAATCCGCCTCTATACGGAAGGAAAGGCAGGTAACAGGAAATGAAGAGTCAGATCAATGTTTTGAGACAACTCCAGGAGCTTGTTCTCACGCGGGATGAACACAACCAGACGGGGGACGGCAGCCACCTCGATGCGCTGAACGAGTCGATTTCTGAACTTCAGGACAAGTTGGAGCCGCAGGTCGCGGGGATTTACAACCGTCTTTACAAGAAGAGCCACGTGGTGATGGCGGCGATGTCAAACGGGTGCTGTGCCGCGTGTGGTATGCAGGTTCCGATTGCGCAGGCCCAGCAGGTTCGGCTGGCGCAGCATTTGGTTACCTGTTCAAGTTGCGGACGGATTCTTTTCGCCGATGAGGAAGATGCGGCGCGGAATGTCTCCGAGAAGTCCGACCGCGACGACCCGAAGACGGGCATCTCGCGCTTCAGCGCCGAAAGCCTGATGATTGCGGATCTCGACGCCGAAACGCCGGAAGCGGCAATTGCCGCGCTCGCCTCGGCGATGGAAAAGGGCCATTTCATTCTGAACGCCGACAAACTCGTGAGTGCGGCGCTTGAGCGCGAGAGCGTGCTTTCGACCGCAATGGAGGGTGGAATTGCGTTTCCGCACGTGCGGGGCGTCGAGGGCGGCGGGCTGACGCTTGCGATGGGAGTCTCGAAGAAGGGCATTGACTGGAGCGGCGACAAGGTTCACATCGTCTTCCTGTCGGCCATTCCCGTGGCCGTTTCGGCCTTCTACCTGCGTCTGATGGCCGGCATTTCGCAGGCCTTCATGAAGAAGGAGAATCTCGACCTCGCACTTGCGGCGAAGGATGCTTCGGCCTTGTGGAAGGCTCTCTGCAAGGCGACGCGGCGCACCGTCAAGTAAAAACGATGCTGCGGCTTGCGTTAATCCTGTCACTTGCGCTTGGTTGCGCGGCACTCGATGCGGTGGCGGTTCAGCGTCCCGCCGCGTCGGGGAGTGCGGGGCAAAGCGCGTATCGTCGCTCGCCGTATGTCGGGGCGATTTCCGTTGCCGCCGAGACGGGGAAGGTTCTGTTCGAGGAAAATGCCGATGCGGTGGCGTATCCGGCGAGCGTGACGAAACTGATGACGGCGTTCCTCGTGCTGGACGACGTCAAGGCGGGGAAGATTTCGCTTTCAGACGCGGTGACGGCTTCGCCGGAGCGGACGAAACTCGATCGCCATCTTCGGCAACCGAGTTGCATCGGACTGAAGGCGGGCGAGTCGATGTCGGTCGATCAACTTCTGCTCGTCCTGCTCGTCCACAGTGCGAATGACGCGGCGATTTTTCTTGCGGAGAAGTGTTCGGGCTCGACCGAGGCCTTCGTCAGTCGGATGAACGAGAAGGCACGGTCGCTCGGCATGACGCGGACGCGCTACTACAATCCGAACGGACTGCCGCCCCCCGCCTGGGCGAAGGAAAGGATGTTCAACACCTCGACTTGCCGCGACCTTGTGAAACTCGCCCGCGCCCTGATTGCGGAACACCCTGAGATCTTGAAATACACATCCGTCAAGGTGTGCGACGTCAAACTCCCGAACGGCGAGCCGTTCAGGCGGGCGAACCATAACAATGTGATGGTCAAGGACAAATTGAAGATTGTCAATCCCGATGGCTCCGAGGCCGTCGATGGATTGAAGACGGGGTATATTGACGCGGGCGGAAGTTCGGTTGTCTTGACGGGAACACGCAAGGGGAAGCGGGCGATTGTCGTCGTCCTCGGCTCGGCGACCTCGAAGGAACGCGACGGGAAGGCCAGGGATTTGCTGGCGGATGCATTTTCGGCCCTCGTGTGGTAAGGAGCGGGCGACTCGATATGGATGTTCAGTTCGGATTAAAGCGCCGCGTTCAGGTCGAAGTGGATCTTTCGGCACTTGTGCGGAACTACGGGAAGATCGCCGAACACGTGAAGCCGATGTCCGTCCTGTGCGTCCTCAAGGCGAACGCCTACGGGCTTGGCGTGGAGGCGTACGCGAAGGCGCTCGCCCGAACGGACTGCGCCGGCTTCGGCGTGGCGGAGCCGTTTGAAGCCCTTCAGCTTGCGGGGAAGTTCGGCAAGCGCGTCCAACTCCTCTCGTCCGTCCTGCCGGACGAAATCGAGGCGATGGTCGCGGCGGATGTCGTCCTGCCAATCACCGACTTGAGCGAGGCGAAGTTGATTTCCGCCGCCGCCGTTCGGCTTGGCAAAGTGGCGAAAGTCCATTTCAAGATTGATACGGGGATGGGGCGGCTGGGCATTCTTGCAATGGATGCTCCGTCGGTCATCCGTGGGGTGGAGGCGTTGCCGAATCTTGATTGCGAGGGCATTTTCTCGCATTGCCCGATGGCGTATGAGCCTCGCGACCCGTTTACGCATCGTCAGATTGAAGCCTTCAAGTCGATTGTTTCGACGGCACGTCGGGAGGGCTACGATTTTTCCTTCGTGCACATTGCCGCGAGCGATGCCATCAACAATTTCCCCGAGGCGGCGCAGCCGCCGTTCACGATGGTTCGCACGGGCATCAATTTGCACGGCAGTTTTGACCCGTATGGACGAAAGGCGCTTCAAGTCGAGCCCGTGCTGACCTTGCGGACGCGGGTTGCCCAGGTTCGGGAATTGCCCACGGGGACAACGCTTGGCTATGGGCGGACGTGGTGTCTGCGCGAACCGACGAAGGTCGCGACAATTTCCGCCGGATATGCGGACGGCTTGCCGCTTGCGCTTTCCAATCGCGGACACGTCATCATCGGCGGGCGGTACTGCCCTGTCATCGGGCGAATCTCAATGGACTACACGACCGTGGATGTTTCGGGCGTTCCCGATGTCCGTCCTGGCGACGACGTGATTTGCCTTGGGCGGGCGGGTGGCTGTTCCATCACGCCGGACGACTGGGCGACACTGAAGGGAACGCACGCCTACGACATCATCTGCTCGCTTGGTTCGCGGGTCGAACGAATTGTCAAAGACTGATTTCACAAACCAAAAACAACAAGAGAAGGAGAAGTTCAACATGGCGAAGAAAGCACTCATCACCGGAATAACCGGCCAGGACGGAAGTTATTTGACGGAGTTCCTTTTGGGAAAGGGATACGAAGTCCACGGCATCATCCGCCGTTCGTCGAGTTTCAATACGCAGCGCATCGATCACCTTTATCAGGATCCGCACGTGAATGGCGTGAAGATGTTCCTGCATTACGGCGACATGTGCGATGCCGGGCGGCTTGCGCAGCTCTGCTATGACATTCGTCCGGATGAAATCTACAATCTCGCCGCGCAGAGCCACGTCCGTGTTTCGTTCGACATGCCCGCCAATACGGGTGATATCGACGCGATGGGGACGATGCGACTTCTGGAGGCGGTGCGCGAATCGGGGATCGGGCGAGACGTCCGTTTCTACCAGGCCTCGACTTCCGAGTTGTATGGCAAGGTTCAGGAAGTCCCGCAGTCCGAGACGACGCCGTTTTATCCCCGTTCGCCGTATGCCGTGGCAAAACTCTACTCCTTCTGGGCGGTCAAGAACTACCGCGAAGCCTACAACATGTTCGCATCGAACGGCATTCTCTTCAACCACGAATCGCCCCGCCGCGGGCCGACGTTCGTGACGCGGAAGATTACGATGGCCGTCGCCCGAATCAAGATGGGACTTCAGAAGCGGCTGTATATGGGCAACATCAATGCGTTGCGCGACTGGGGCTTTGCCGGCGACTACGTCGAAGGCATGTGGCGCATTCTTCAGCACGACCGTCCGGACGACTTCGTCCTGGCGACGGGCGAGATGCACTCGGTCAAGGAGTTCCTTGAGGCGGCGTTCTCCCGCGTCGGGCTCGACTGGCAGGAATACGTCGAACACGACACGCGCTACGATCGTCCGTCGGAAGTTGAGCAGTTGCTCGGCAACCCGGCGAAGGCGAAGCGCGAACTTGGCTGGGAGCCGAAGGTTACCTTCCGCGGGCTTGTTGAGATGATGGTTGATGCCGACTTGAAGGTCGCCGCACAGGAGGCGGCCATTGTTGCGGCCGGGGGCAAGATTCAGATTGCCGACTGAGGGAATGTGAAATGAATACGACGGATAGGATTTACGTTGCCGGTCATCGTGGAATGGTTGGTTCGGCGGTGTGCCGCGCTCTTGCGCGGCATGGCTTCAACAATGTCGTGACGCGGACGCATGCCGAACTCGACCTCATGAATCCTGCGGCGGTGAGGGCTTTTTACGAGGCGGAACGGCCGGATGTCGCCGTGATTGCGGCGGCAAAAGTGGGCGGCATCGGAGCCAACTCGGCGGCCAATGCCGACTTCCTCTACCAGAATATCCTGATTGCGATGAACACGGTTCAGGCGGCGGCGGAAGCGGGTGTGAAGAGACTGCTCTTCCTCGGTTCGACCTGCATTTATCCGCGCATGGCCCCTCAGCCGATTCCCGAATCCGCACTTCTGACTTCAGAACTTGAAAAGACGAACGAGGGTTATGCTCTTGCGAAGATTGCAGGGCTGAAGTTGTGCGAATTCCTGCGCCGCGACAAGGGATTCCTCTATCACTCCCTCATGCCGACGAATCTTTACGGGCCGGGTGACAACTATGATATTGTCGGTGGACACGTTCTGCCGACGATGATTCGCAAGTTTGAAACGGCGAGGGTCAACGGGGATGCGACGGTGTCGCTCTGGGGGTCCGGTTCGCCTCTCCGCGAGTTTCTTCACGTGGACGACCTTGCCGAGGCGTGTGTGTTTATGCTGAATCTGGAAAATCCGCCGAACTTGGTGAACGTCGGTTCGGGTGAAGAGGTCAGCATTCGGACGCTTGCCGAGACGATTAAGAAGGCCACGGGCTGTTCCGCCGAGATTTCGTGGGATTCCTCAAAGCCGGATGGCACGCCGCGCAAGTTGTGCGATACGACGCTCATTCGCTCGCTGGGCTGGAAGCCTGAGATTTCACTCGAAGAGGGCGTTGGGCGGACGGTGGCGTGCTACCGCGAGGAACTGAAATCGGGCAAGATTCGCCTGTAGGGTTCAGTCGCGGGAGTACCGCAGGAAAAGTTGCCGAAGAACGTCTTTCAGGCGAATCGGCCAGAGTCGCGTTGGCAATTCAGATTCAAGCGGTGTCTGAATGAAGGACGGTAGATCGGGTAGAAAATCAAGTCCCGACAGTTCTTCAAGTTCGTCAATCGTGACGAGGTAACGGGCCGCGTAGGCGTTCCACGGCACTCTCTGTTCGAAGAGTACGGCAAACGCCCGAATGTTCAGGCCTTCCTGTGCGACGACGACCTGGTAGAACTTCTCAGGAACGTCAATGTCGGTGGTGGAAATGGTCTCGGCCGCCCCATGCGCCGAAATGCACCCGACGACGACCCAGATTTCACCGTATTTCGCCGTCCAAAGGTCGGCGATTCGGTGCTCGAGATTGCGCCAAACGCCGCGGTTGAGTTCCGGCGTTTGCGGGGCGATGTTGCTCATGAGGAACGTCTTCTTCTGTTCGGTCTCCCCATAGCGGGTTGCAATCGCGTAGTTCGGCACCATGTGCCCACGATCATACCCCGAACGTGCGTATGCCGACGGTAGCGGCGCCGAAGGGACTGTTCGGTCGCGGTTGAAGTTGGGGCGCTTCCCCGCCGGGTAGCGAGCGTCACGGACGACATGGTAGGCGCACCAGACGGGATGTCTCAGTTTGGGCGACCAGCCGATCTTGAACTCGCCGCGATTGAGAATGACGATGTCGTTCGGGGCGGGCGCACCGACATAACGGGGTGCGCCGGCAAAGAGGATTTTGCCGGAAGGGGCTTCTTCGTCATATTCGTAGACGACATCAGTCCCAGTCCAGTCCAGTGCATCGGTAATGTCGCCAACCGAATTGCCGACGGTGAGCAGGGACTCCGCAAGAAAGGGCGGCATCTCCGCGCACTGGCGTTCAAGCCAATTGCGCGGATGATGCACGAACCAGACGGCTACGGAAGAATAGGCGGCGGCAAGAACCAGAACAATGATTCCCGTCGCGAGCGAAATCCGTCGCGATTTTCCGCGGACCTTCTTTTTCCGTCGGCGAGTGCTCACAGGTCGTCTCCCAACTCAATCCGAATTGTTCGGCTTTTGGCGGCACGGAGGAAGTTCGGATCCGATTCATCTGCGGCATGGCGCAAGATGCTGTCGTTCTGCCGGTTGTCGGGCACGGTAAACTTGGCCCCGCAGGCGGGGCATTCGGCTTCCGTACCAATCATATCGGGCGAAGCCTCAATTGCCGTATGGCAGGCGGCGCAGTGAAAACTGATGAAATAGTCTTCTTCGCTCATAGTCCGAGTTTGGTGCTGCTGCGCCAGTTGTAGTATTTGGCGAGTTTCAACTTCGAAGCCGCCTCCTCATCGCAGAAAATCCACGCATCGTTGTGCGCCTGAAGGGCCGAGGCCGTGCAGAACTGGCTCATACCACCTTCGACGCATCCGGCGACGGCGTTCGCCTTGTTCTTGCCGAACGCGAGCAGAATGATTTTCTTCGCTTCGCAAATCGTCCCGACGCCCATCGAAAGGGCCCGGGTCGGAACCTCCTTCGCACTCTTGAAGAACCGTGCGTTATCCTTGATTGTCTGGGGGGTCAGGTAGACGACGCCCGTACGGCTGTTGAGCGAAGTGCCGGGTTCGTTGAACGCGATGTGGCCGTCGCTGCCGATGCCGAGAACCTGAATGTCGATGCCGCCGGCCTTCTTGATCTGGGCTTCGTAGGCGCGGCATTCCTTTTCAGGATCTTTCGCGAGACCGTTCAGGACGTGCGTATTCGAAAGTTTGATGTCAATCTTCTCGAAGAGGTTCTTGTTCATGAAATAGCGGTAACTCTGGTCGTGTGTGCCGGGCAGACCGACGTATTCGTCAAGATTCCACGTGCGAACCGTCTTGTAGGAGACCTTCTTCGCCTTGACGGCCTTTGCCATCTCCGTGTACATCGGAACCGGGGTCGAACCAGTCGCGAGGCCGAGGATAATCTTTGGGTTTTTCTTGACCGCTTCTGTAATCATGTCGGCCGCGATTTTGGACGCCGCTTCTTTTGTTTTGCAGATTATGATTTCCATCTTTTGTTTTCCTTTCGTTTGGTTTTGATTGACATTGGATTGGTTAATCGACGTAAAGGGGAGGGATTGGCATCGGGTTGCGCGTGACCTTCTTGTCCGCGCTTGTCGGCCCTTTTCCCGATTGTGGAGTTTTCGCCTTTTTCTCGGGCTGAACCGCCTCAACTGGTGCGGAGGTTTCGGCCGCTGGTGCCGTCATCGTCGCACGGTAGAGGGCGCGAAAGCCGATGAACGCCACCCAAATCACGACGATGGCAACCACCACCAGCGTCGCCATCCGCCAAAGGGACGGCGGAACTTCAGGTATGGACATTTCGGGCATTTTGAACGATCGTTTTCCCGTCGGCGTGGGCGGCTCTTCTTCGACGGCGTGCGGCTCGACGATGACGGGCTCGGCCTGGGCGGCGGCGGCTTCGGGGGCTTCCACCTTCTCAACAGGCTTCGGGGCTTCCAGTTCCGTTGGCTGCACTTCGCGCAGACGAATCGTTGCCACACGATTGCCATTGTAGATTTCCATGAACTCGGCAATCAGTTCCTTCGGATCAAGCCCGACCGCTTCACAGTAGAGCCTGACGAATCCCCGACCGTAAATGGGGGCGACGATGCGCGAGAAATCCTCGTTTTCAAGACCCTCGACAATCTGGCTCATCAGATGGGTCGAGTCGGCGATTTGGGCGATGGATAGTCCCTTGGCTTCACGCGCCTGGCGAAGCGTCTTTCCAAATTCGATCATGCGGGTTCCTCCTGGTTGAAGATGTCCTGTTCCAAAGTGTCGGATGTATTGCCGTCACCCGTTGGTGCGGATGCATCGGTCGGGGATGTCGCCGTCGGTTCGGGTGCGTCACTTCCGCTGAAAATGGTGAGAAGCTGCTCCTGGGTCATGAGTATCTGACGCGGCCCCGCGCCTTTCTGCGGGCCGATTACGCCCGCGTCCTCCAACTTGTCGCAGAGTTTTGCCGCGTGGTTGTAGCCGATGCCAAGACGACGCTGGAAGTGTGAGGTGGAGGCGCGGTTCGTGTTGATGATGCACTCCAAGGCCCGCTTGTAGAGGTCGGCATCTTCCGTTGCTTTCACCGTTTCGCGGGAGGCTGAAGAACCGTCATCTTCGTCCGCCCTCTGGTTGTCTGGGTCATCCGCATTGTCGGCGAACGGATCGTCAATCGCGGCCTCCTTGACGCGGCCCAGTTTTTTTGCGAACGTCTCGTCGAATTGCGTCGAGGCGTGTTGCTCGATGAAGCCCGTGATGCGGGCGATTTCCTCGTCGCTAATCCACGCGCCCTGTGCGCGAATCAGAAGGCCGTCCTTTGACTTGAAGAGCATATCGCCACGGCCGATGAGGTTTTCCGCGCCAGCCTCGTCGAGAATCGTCCGCGAGTCAATCGACTGGGAGGTCTTGAACGCGACACGCCCCGGGATGTTCGCCTTGATCGTCCCCGTGATGACCTTCGCGTCGGGGCGTTGCGTGGCAAGAATGAGGTGGATGCCCGCCGCACGGGCTTTCGCCGTCAGCCGCCCGATGTCGGGTACGACGTCCTTCGCACTCGTCGCCATCAGGTCGGCAACTTCATCGATGATGATGACGATGTAGGGAACCGTGCGCGGCATGTCGGACTTGACCGGTTCTTCCGTGCCGAACATATCCGTCTGCGTGAATGTCTTGCGGTGATTGAAGTCGTAGATGTTCCTGACGCGGGCGCGGGCGAACAGTTTGAGCCGCTTTTCCATTTCCGCAACCGCCCACCGAAGCGAAAAGACGACCTTCCGGTTGTCCGTGATGACGGGTACGAGCAGATGCGGGATTGCCGCGTAGGAGGTGAACTCGACGGACTTCGGGTCAACCATGATGAACTTCAACTGTTCGGGCGTGCGCGTCATCAGCAGTCCGTTGATTAGCGAGTTGAGGCAGACGGATTTGCCCTGCCCCGTTGCGCCGGCGACGAGCATGTGCGGCATGGACGCGAGGTCGGCGACGAGTTCCTTGCCCGCCGCGTCCTTTCCGAAAAGGAGGGGGAGTTCAGCCTTCGAGTTCTTCCACGTCTCCGACTCGAATACTTCGCGGAACGAAATGCCCGCCGGCTTGCGGTTCGGCACTTCGATGCCAACGCGGTCTTCGCCGGGAATCGGGGCCTCGATTCGGAGGGACTTCGCGTGGAGCGCACCCATCAGTTCGTTGGAAATGGTGGTGACGGTCGAATAGCGCGTGCCCGGCGTGAGTTCAATCGCATACTTGGTGACGACCGGCCCCTGCACGGTGTAACTCATCGTCGCATCGATGCCGAAAATCTTGAGCGTGTTGATGAGTTTCTGCGACATTTCGTTCACGTCGCCATGGTCTGCCGAGACGTGGGGAATCGGGTTCAGCAACTCGACGGGCGGCAGGATATACGGCCCACGGTCTTCGTCTTGTCCTGGCTGATCGCCCGCCCGCGCCGCCGACGGGGCTTGCCCGGCGGGTGAAATCGCCGCCTGCGTTTCGGCAGCGCGCAGTTCGCGCTCCTGCTCGCGTTCGAGTTTTGCCCGCTCCCGTGCCGTGCGGAGTTCCTCCTTCTGACGGGACTTCTCCTCGCGGGCAAGCCGCTTTTCCTCCTCGCGCAGCCGCTTGGCCTCCTCCTTCGCCCGCATTGCGGCAAGATACTGCGCCTGTCGGTCGTCCGGTTCAATCGCGGCGGAATTGCCGTCGTCCGGCAGCGGCTCTCGCGTCGGGTCGCGCATCGTCGCCCAGCGAAACACGGCGATTGCGCCCTGACTCAGGGTGGAAAGCCCGATGATGGCGATGAACGCGGCGAACATCAGGCAGAGCACGATTACCGACGCGCCGAAGTCGCTCAGAAGGGGCGCGAGGCCGCGTGTCATGAGCAGATAGCCGATTGCGCCCCCCGCGTTCGACAGGTTCAGGTTGTCGAGAAGGGCGACGATACCGGGCGCGTGGCCCTGCACGGTCTGCGCCAGACACGCGGCGCACACGATGAACAGAAGCGTCCACACGATCCGCCCCCGCGTGAAGAACCGCCGCCCCGTCACGCGCATGAGCCCGGCGAAAATGCAGAGGGCGGGCAGAACCCAAATCGCCAGTCCGAAGAAAAGGTATCCGTAATAGGCGAAGCCGTCGCCGAGCGCACCGACCCAGTTCGAACTCGGCACGGCGGGGGACTGCAACGTGGAAACCGCCCGCCAGTCGTAGGTCAGCAGGGCGACGAGCGGGAAAAGCGAGACGGGAACCATCAGCCAGCCGAATGCCGACCGCATATCCTTCTTCCGTGTTTCAGCGTTGGAGTGTTGTTCGGTCATGATTGGAAGACGAGCCCTGTTCGGTTGGTTTGAGCGAGTGGTAGATGACGAGGGCGAGGACGAGGGCGAGAATCTTCAGCCCCCAGTTCTTCGTGAAGAGTTCGGCAATTCGTGCGAACAGTCCGTCGGACGTGATGAGATTCTTCAGTTCCTTCATGTCGTGCGCTCCCCTTTCATCGTCCTGAGAATGCGTTGCTGAAGCCGTCCAAAGACGGACTGGAAGAATCCGCCGCGCTCCGTGTTCGCACGCATCGCCTTGGTAATCCAGCGGCTCAGCAGTTGTTCCCGCTGTTCGCCCGCGCAGGTGAAGAGCCGGCCGTTGTGTGCGACGCTCACCGTGCCCGTCTCTTCGGAGACGACGACCACGAGCGCGTCCGTCTCCTCCGAAAGCCCGACGGCGGCGCGATGGCGCATGCCGCGTGAGATGAGGTTCGGGTTGTTCGAGACGGGGAAGATGCAGTGCGCGGCGGAAAGTCGTCCGTCCCGCACGATTACTCCGCCGTCGTGCAGGGGGAGGGGCGGCGTAAAGATGCAGCGCACGAGTTCGGTCGAAATGGTCGCCCCGCCGAGCGGAACGCCCGTATCCTCGTAGCCCCGCAGCGAAATGCCGCGCTCGAAGGCGACGAGCGCACCCATTCGCACACGGGCGAGGCTGACGATCGTCTGTGCGACGAACTCGGGCGTCGCCGCCCCGTTCGGCGAATAGCGCGGACGCTCGAAGTATCCGAACGCCCCCATCGTCGAGAGGATGCGCCGGATTTCCGGCTGGAAGATGACGACTGTCGAAAGGGCAAGATAGATGAGAATCAGCCGCACGATTGCGGCGAGGACCTCGAAATGCAGCACGTAGGTGAAGACCGCCGCGACCGTTGCAATCACCCCCACGCCCATCAGCACCTGCCCGAAACGCGACCCCTTCGCCCGTCGCAGGACGGCGTAAATCACCAGATAGAGAATGGCAATCTGGGCAATGGCTGAAACGTCGAGTGTCATTCTTCCGCTTCGACCCTCCTGATGCCGAGGAGTTCCTCGACTTCCTTGCCGTCCATCGTTTCCTTCTCAAGCAGTTTTGTCGCGAGCGTCGCGAGTTTCTCGCGGTTCTCGCCGATAAGCCTTTCCGCCTCCGCGTAGGCGTTCGTGATGAGTGCGGCGACTTCCGTATCAATCTGCCGCGAGGTTTCCTCGCTGAAGGCGGGCGGCAGTTCCGCCGCCGAGAAGGAGTTCGCCTCGGTGAAGGACTGGAAGCCGAACCTGTCGCTCATGCCGTAGCTGCACACCATCGCACGGGCGATGTCCGTCGCCTGGCGGATATCCTGCGAAGCCCCCGTCGAGAGTTCGCCCGTGTGAATCTTCTCCGCCACGCGCCCGCCGCAGAGGACGACGAGTTCGTCGAGGAAGTGCGACTTCGTCCGGTTCAGCACGTCCCGTTCGGGTAGGGACATCGTCGCGCCGAGGGCGCGGCCTCGCGGGATAATCGTCACCTTGTGGAGCGGGTCCGTATTCTTCAGCAGGAGTTGCAGGAGCGCGTGCCCCGACTCGTGCCAGGCGGTGATTTCGCGATCCTTCTGCGAATAACCGGCGGACTTGCGTTCGCGTCCCCACAGCACCTTGTCGCGGGCCTCCTCGAGCGTCGCCATGTCCACGCCGTCGAGTTTCTTGCGCGTCGCGAGAAGGGCGGCCTCGTTGAGCAGGTTCGCAAGGTCCGCGCCCGAAAAGCCCGGCGTGCCGCGCGCGATCTGCGTGAGGTCAACGCCCTTGGCGAACTTGATTTTCTTGCCGTGCAGGGCGAGGATTTCGCTGCGCCCCTTCAGGGTCGGCAGGTCGATCATTACCTGGCGGTCGAAACGTCCGGGACGCAGCAGGGCCGAGTCGAGCGTGTCGGGGCGGTTCGTCGCCGCAATCACGATTACGCCCTCGTTCGCGTCAAAGCCGTCCATTTCGACGAGCATCGTGTTCAGCGTCTGCTCGTAGGCGTGCTGACCGCCGAGCGCACCCGCTCCCGTGCGTTTCTGCCCGATGGAGTCGATTTCGTCGATGAAGACGATGCACGGCGCACGCTTCTTCGCCTCGGCGAACACGTCGCGCATGCGGCTTGCGCCCACGCCGACGAACATCTCCTCGAAGTCGCTGCCGGACATCGCGAAGAAGGGAACTTGCGCTTCGCCTGCAATAGCCTTCGCGAGCAGCGTCTTGCCCGTGCCGGGCGGCCCGACGAGCAGTACCCCCTTCGGGATACGCCCGCCCAGTCTGCGGAAGTCCTCCGGCTTCTTGAGGAACTCGACGATTTCCTGAACCTCCTCCTTCGCCTCGTCCACGCCCGCCACGTCCGCGAACGTCACGCGCCGCTTGTCCTCCTTGCCCGTCAGGACTTTCGCACGCGACTTGCCGAAGCCGAACGGGCCGTTCTGCCCGCTCATCCGGCGGTAGAACATCCAGTAGCACAGACCGATTAGTGCGATGAAGAAGAGGAACTGGAGCATGAACGGCGAAAGGGCGCTGCGGTGCTCCTTCACGACGACCTTGATCTTCGCGTCAAGGAGGTTCTCCATCAGGTTCTCGTTCTCGCCCGGCACGAGGGCGACGCGATACGGCTCGGCAACGGGGTTGCCGTCCTTGTCGAGTTCGTCCGTCTCGATTTCGCCCGTGAGATAGGTTTCGCCTTCGTCGCGGTCGAGATGCCGGACGACGGGTTCGCGGATCTTGCCCGCGTCAATTGCGCGGTAGAACTCCAGTTGCGTCAAGTTTCGTATCGTGGGCTGATTCGGGTTCATCCGGTACATCGAGAAGAACGCGACCGCAATCAGTCCAATCATGAGCCATGAGCGCAACGCGCCATTAGGTGTTTTCGCCATGGCGGAGATTATACCAAATTCCCGCCCGATTTTGTGTGCTTTTCGGTATTCGGCATTCGGGGGTGAGAAGACAGGAAGAGACCCCATTGACTTACCCTCGGCTAATTTGGTATCATATGCGCCAAATTAGCGAAGGCTAATGTTGTTAGCCGGGTAGAACTCGGCGGAAAGAAGTAGTGACGATATGCCGCTGGCGTTGATGAAGACGGGTTCGCGTGCGCGGGTCATGGCCGTTTCCGGCAATGACACCGTGAAGAAGCATTTGGGCAGTCTCGGACTGATTCCGGGGGCTGTGATTACGGTCGTGCAGACGACGGCCGGCAACATGGTCGTGGGCGTTCGGGACAGCCGGATTGCCATCAACGAGGAACTGACGCGGCGGGTGCGCGTCGAACCGGCGTGAAGACCGGGGACGATTTGAAAGGATACCTCCTATGAAGACACTCAGTGAACTGAAAGTTGGCGAATCGGGGCGCGTGGCGCATCTGACCGGTGAAGGGGCCGTGAAGCGGCGGATCATGGATATGGGCTTGACGAAAGGCTCGGAAGTGGTCGTGCGCAAGGTGGCCCCGCTGGGCGATCCGATCGAAATCACCGTGCGTGGCTACGAGCTTTCCATCCGCAAGGATGAGGCGGCGAAGGTCGAAATGGCTTAAGGTCGTAGGGAAAGGCGGATAAGGTTATGTCTATCAAAATCGCCCTCGCGGGCAACCCGAACTCGGGCAAGACGACGCTCTTCAACGCGCTGACCGGATCGAACCAGTACGTCGGCAACTGGCCGGGCGTGACGGTCGAGAAGAAGGACGGTCTGCTCGAAGGCTCGAAGGACGTCATCATCCAGGACTTGCCGGGCATCTACTCCCTCTCGCCCTACTCGCTCGAGGAGAAGGTGTCGCGCAAGTTCCTCGTCGAGGAGAGTCCCGACGGGGTGCTGAACATCGTGGACGGCACGAACGTCGAGCGCAACCTCTACCTCTCCACGCAGCTGGCGGAACTCGGCATCCCGATGGTGATGGCCGTGAACATGATGGACGTCGTGAAGAAGAACGGCGACAAGATTGACTTCGGGAAGATCGGGCGTGCGCTCAACTGCGAGGTGATTGGCATCAGCGCACAGAAGGGCGAAGGCTGCCGCGAGGCCGCCGCGAAGATCGTCACGCTCGCACGGGCCGGGAAGAAGGGCGAAGTTCCCCACGTCTTCACGGGTTCGGTCGAACACGCGCTCGCCCACATCGAGGAGTCCATTCAGGACCGCGTGAAGAAGAGCGCGATTCGCTGGTATGCAATCAAGGTGTTCGAGCGCGACGAGGAGATTGTGAAGTCCATCGGCCTTCCCGAGGAGACGCTCAAGCACATTGAGGAGCATATCAGGGACTGCGAGAAGGAACTTGACGACGATGCGGAGTCGATTATCACGAACCAGAGATACGACTTCATCCAGAACCTGATGTCGTCGGCCCTGACGAAGAACCAGGAACGCCGCAACAAGGCGACGCTCTCCGACAAGATCGACAAGATCGTGACGAACCGCATTCTCGCGCTTCCGATCTTCATCCTGTCGCTGTGCGTGATGTGGTTTCTCGCGGTGGCGGACGGCGGCCCCGGCACGGTGCTCACCAACTGGGCGGACGACTTCCTCGGCGACGGCTGGCATCTGCCGTTCACGACCCACGAGATCGACGGCAAGGACTACGAGACGGCCTGCGAGGACTTCGCGAAGGCCGAGGCGACGGTCGCGGCGTGGGAGGCCGGCGAGAAGACCGCCTCGATTGAGGACGAGGAGACTGGCGAGACCGCCGAGGAGTGGACGGTTGACGAAGTCCTCTACAACGAGGCGAAGAAGGTCGAGGAGCCGAATCCGTCCGACTACGGCGTGTGGATACCGGGCGTTTCGGCGCTCATTTCCGAATGGCTTGAGAAAATTGACGCGAACGAAATGGTTTCGTCGCTCGTCAACGACGGCGCATGGGACGGCGTGGCGACGGTTCTCGGCTTCGTGCCGGTGATTACGATCGTGTTCCTGTTCCTCGCATTCCTTGAGGACTGCGGGTACATGGCGCGAGTGGCGTTCATCATGGACAGACTCTTCCGCAAGTTCGGCCTTTCCGGCAAGAGTTTCATCCCGATGATTGTCGGCAAGGGGTGCGGCGTTCCGGCGGTGATGGCGGCGCGGACGATTGAAAACGAGCGCGACCACCGCATGACGGTGATTCTCGCGACGTTCATCCCGTGCGGTGCGAAGACGGTAATCATCGCAATGTTCGCGGCGATCTTCTTCCGCGACATGTGGTATGTCGCCGCGCTGATGGACGTAATCGGCATCGCCATCATCGTTCTCGGCGGCATCGCCCTCAAGAAGTCCCGCGCCTTTGCGGGCGAGGCGGCCCCGTTCGTGATGGAACTGCCGGCCTACCACCTGCCGACGGCAAAGGGCGTGCTGATTCATACTTGGCAGCGCGTGAAGGGCTACATGCTCAAGG
>CAVAHB010000149.1:0-34457 GCA_963588415.1 Faecalibacterium sp. CAG:74 | reverse complement strand
TCACAACCGAACGAAAACCCAATCACAACGAAAAGGAAGGAAATCACCCATGAAAACACTGAACATCGGAAGAACGGGGCTTGCGGCGGCCCTCGGCCTTGCCGCACTCGCAACAGGTCTGCCGTCGTTCGCGACATCGTATACCTGGAACTCCTCGGTTTCGAGCGGCAAGTGGGATGACGCCGCAAACTGGTTGGTGAACGGAGCCGCAACGACAGGCTGGCCGAGTTCGGCATCCGATGCCGCAGTCTTCCCGGCGAATACGAAGGCGTCCGTCGCGCTCACGACGTCGCGGACAATTTCAAATCTCGATCTCTCCGCCACGGACATTTCGCTCACGCTCACGCAGGGGGGCGGGTCGCTTGATTCGTCGAAACTGACCGCGACAACGCTGTCGCTTGAAGGATCAAATCTCGTCTTTACGATCGACGGCGTGTCTCTCGTCGCGAGCAACAGTCCGATGATGGGCAATGCGTCAAAGTTCAGCATCACCGACGGCGCCTGCTTCAGCACGGCGACCCTTCACAACCAGCCCGCCACCAGGGGAAACAACGGTACGACCGCAATGGGGGACAACGAGCAGGGCGGACAAATCTACGTTTCCAGAGGCTCGACGGCGGAGTTCTTCGGGCTTCAAATGAAGAACGGTCTTCTCGAGATTGACAACTCGACCGTTCAACTTAAGGCTGGCATGTTTTTCTGGGCGGAGACGGGTGCGAACCAGTCAACGATACGCTTCAAGGGGAAGAACCCGATTCTCACGATCGTCAGGGTCAGCGCACGCGATAACTACGGCGACATCTACGGCAAGGAGGACGGCTTCAACGCTCATTTCGAATTTGTCATCCCCGAAGGCGGTTTCAAGGAAGCCCCGCTTCAGAGCGGAACGGCGCCGTATAAGTTCCCGTTCGGCTACCCCGGAAGGGACAAGACCGGAACGTTTGCGTTCGACGTTTCGGCCGACTCGCCCGCGAACTTTGCCAGCGGGTCGCTCACGGCGCGGCTGATCGACTGGAGCAAGAGCCTTGACAAGGACAAGATTACATCCGTCAACCTGCCGCACACGACGGACTCCTATGAATTGCAGTCGACGACGCTCGACGTGACGCTGACGGGTTTGGCAATCGCCGTTTCGCCGAAGATCGAGGAACGGGCGTGGAAGGGAATAGACCTTTCTTTCGCGACGTCCGAGAATGCGCGTGGACTCTTTGTCGCGTATGGTGCGACGGACGGCGGCGCGGACGCGACCAAGTGGACGACGGCCAAGCTCGCCGACCTTGCGACGGATGCGACGTCGTATGGATACCTTTTCTCGCAGACGGCGGATGCGTCCTGGGGTTCGGACAACTTCAAGGTCGTCCGCTTCTACATTGTCGAGAACGGCGATGTATATTGGTCGAAGGCGACGACGTGGTATAGCCTGTCGGCATCGATTTTCGCCGCAGCGCCGACGGCTGAGGATGCGGGCGGTGACGCGATTACGGTGACGGGCGAGATGTCGGACTATCCTGGCGACACGTGTACGCTCAAGGTGCTGACGGGCAAGTCGGCCGACGCGCTGACCGACGAATGGTCGGACGAAAACTGGGTGCTTCCGTCGTCCGACGGCAGCAAGGCTTTCTCTCTCGCTCTTTGCGAGACGGACGCGGCGTCGGCGCGTCTCGCGCCGGGGAAAACCTACTCTGTTGCGGTCGTGGCGACTTCCGCAGGCACGGTGACGACGAGCGCGGTCATGACGGTCACGACGGCGAGCGGAACCCCGATGTTCTCGGGTATGGCGGCATCCGTCAATCGCCGCACGGTCACGTTCTCCGGAACGCTCTCCGCCATCGGCTTTGACGGAATGACCGATGGAAAGGCCGACGTGACTTTGTGGGTCGGAGACGAAAAAGACGAAAGTGCACTCAAGCAGGTCGGAACGACGAATACGGTGACGAGTGCGGCAGCGACTTTCAAGTGGGACCCAATCACATTCGACGGATTCGGCAAGACCTACTACTATCAGTTTCGCGCGACGAGTACGAGCGCGGGTGGAACGGTGACGACGTCCAATAATACGAGCGTCGGCAGTTTCACGACGACGGATGGCGCGGTGACGTACAACTGGACGGGGGCTGCCGGCGATGGCGTGTGGACGAACCCCGGGAACTGGGAGGCCGTGACCTACAAGGACGACTGCGTCGGCTATCCGAGCATCGCCACTTCGACGGCGAAGTTCGCCCATGGAACGGCGGTCGAGTTCGCGCTGACGAAGGACGCGACGATCGACACGATCGACCTTTCCGCCGGCGGTGCGTCCGTCACATTCAGAAAGGGCGAGAGCGTGGCGAAAATGCCGCTGCTGACGGTCACGACGAAGGTCGAACTCAGCGGCAAGGGCAACGCCTTCACGCTCGACGGCGTTGAATTGAATGTGGAGAAGAACGACGTCACGCTCGGCGCGAACGGCATATGGAGAGTCCTGAACGGCGCGAGCGTGGAGTTGTCCGGCGACAACTTCTACAACAAGGGCGGCAAGGTCTGCGTCGAGAGCGGTTCGTCATTCTCGTGTCAGCGCCATCGTATGTCCGATGCGGCGTATCTGCTTGTCAAGGACGCGACGTTCACGGCGGTCAGTCGGACGAACTGGAACAGCACGGATGCGGCAAATCCTGACGTAATCCGCCTCGAAGGCCAGAACACGGTCTACAAGATGACGTCCCCCAAATGGCACGTCTTCTGCGCCACGACCGCGAACGCGGTGCTGAATCTCGACATCGTCGTTCCGAAGACGGGTTTCGCGGCGGCACCCCTGCAGTCGGTCAAAGCTGACTCAAACTACGCGATTGGTGATGCCTCCGCCGATAAGGTGACCGGCGGCGTGCTGAACGTGAACCTGATCCAGGCCACGGGTGACGCAAGTTCGGAGACGGTGACGACGCCGCTCATCAGCTGGCCGGGCGCGGGCATCTCAAAGACAGTCGTCAGGGAGGGCTCGAAGACGCGCTCTGCGATGAAGTTCATCTGGAAGGACTCGTCGGGCGCGGAAACGGCGGACGACAAGCCGATTGCCCTCGATGCCGAAATCCCCTGCCGCAGTGGCTTTACCATCATCCTGAGGTAGGGGCGTGGAGCGTAGATTCGAGCAATATATGAAGATCCCGTTGATTAACTTGCTGGCGCTTGCGCCGTCATTGGCGCTGGCGATGCGCACGCCGGATTGTGCTGCGGACTTCGTCTTCGCGGAGGACGGACGCGCCCGTGCGGCAATCGTCTGCGCGAAGCCCGACTCGGCGGGCTGCCGCTACGCGGCGAACGAGCTCGCCGACTATCTCGCCCGCCTCACCGGCGCGCGCTTCGCCGTCGCGGACGCGCCGCTTGACGGCCTCGCGACGATCCGCGTCGGCGAGGACTACGCGGCGTCGAAGCCCGAGGAACTCCGCATCGAGGTGCGCTCCGGCGACGAACTCGTGCTGACGGGCGAGGGGACGCGAGGGCCGCTCTACGCCGTCTATGACCTTTTGGAGACGTTCGGCTGCGGCTTCTACCAGCACGACTACGACTACGTGCCGCCGGTGACGAACCGCCTCGCGCTCGCGGCGGGCTACGCGAAGACGGACGCGCCGTTCATGACGTGGCGCTCGATGTGGTCGCAGGTCGGGCGGCACGACTTCGCCTGGAACATGAAGCTCCGCACCCACGACGGCCCGGAGGCGGAGTGGAAGGCGCACGGCTTCCTGCCGCGCCCGAACAATGACGGCATCGCGCAGATCCTCTGCACCGGCTTCGTCTCGCGCAAGAGGCACTTCAAGGACCATCCCGAGTGGTATGCCTACGTGAAGTCGCGCAACGAGCGGAGTCCGCACTGGGTCTGCGTCCAGAACGAGGAGATGTTCGAGACGCTCTGTGCGGACGTCGAGGACTACATCGCGCGGCATCCGGGCGTGACCGAGGTGCCGGTCGGGCTCGACGACGGCGCGGAGCGGTGCGAATGCGAGAAGTGCCTCGCGCTCTGCGCGGCGGACGGCGACGCGACGGGCATCCCGACTTCGGCGGTGCAGTACGTCGTCCTCATGAACCGCATCGGGAAACGCTTCGCCGCGAAGTATCCGGGCGTGCGCTTCAACATGCTCGCCTATGGCGTCATGGAACGCGCGCCGATCGACGTGCGGAAGTGGCGGCTCGAGCCGAACGTCGGCGTCGCCGTCGCGCTCCTCTGGAAGAACCACTGCCGCCCGGCCTATCTCTGCGACCGCGCCGACCGCTCGATCGCGGGGTGGACGAAGCTGACGGACAACGGCATCTACAACTGGGACTACTACGCGAACTTCGCGAGCTACCTCATCCCGTTCCCGAACTACGATGTTCTCGCGCAGAACTTCCGCTACTACAGGACGTGCAACCAGCGGGGCTTCGCGAGCCAGATGCAGTTCACCTTCTGCGGCGACCTCGCCGAGCTCCACTACTATCTCTACGCCAAACTCTGCTGGAATCCCGACCTCGACGCGGACGCGCTCGTGGACGAATACCTGAAGAACGTCTACGGCGCGGCGGCGAAGAGCATCCGCCGCTACATCGATGTCATGCTCCACGCGCGAGATCGTCAGCGCGGCGCCTACTACGGCTGCTACGTGCTCGAGACCGACCACTACCTGACGGACCAGGACGTGCTGGAGATCTGGAAGGTCGTCGGGGCCTGCGACAACGCCGCGAGGAGCGACAGGGCGAGGCTTTCGCCGATTGTCCGCGCGACGACGGGCATGCGTCTTCTCGCGGTGCTGCGCTACGCCGACCTCGCCCGCGCGGCGGCGAAGGCGAAGATGCGCATTCCGACGCGCGAGGAGATCCACCGCGGCTTCGTAAGCGCGATGGAGAGCGGCGAGAACCGCCGCGGGCAGGACTGGTGTGAGAGCCTCGGCACGCCTCAGCGCTTCGCCACGATCGCGACGAACGGCCTTGCGGCCGCGACGGCGCCGCGTGCGACAACGGACGTCTCGCGCGTGATTGCGCCGCCGCGCCTGACGGGCGGACGCCGCTTCTCGACGAGGACGGTGGGCGGCGAGACGTTCGCGCACCTCGACACGAACTTCGCGAACGAAGACCTGTATCAGGTCTACATGAACCCGGAGAACGCCGAGACCGGATTCACCGTCAAGCCGGACGAGGTCGGCGAGTGGTACGTCTTTGCGAACGTCCGCACGAAGACGGACGCCGACCGCGACCCGGCGGCGGCGTATCTCGGCGTCTACGAGGACTATTCCGTCGACGGGTTCCGTCCGATGCGCGGCACGCGCGGCTACGTGCAGCAGATCGCCGAGCTGGCTCTGGAGGGGAAAAAGGGCGACGAGCGGTGGCGCACGTTCTGCCTCGGCAAGTTCAACCTGAAGCCGACGGCGCGCGTGTGGGTCATGTCGGGCATCCTGAACCGGCTGCACGGCGTGGACGTGAAGAGCTTCGCGCTGCTGAACCCGAATGCGCTCGCGAAGGGCCTGAACCTTGGCGCGGCGCGTCCGTCGTCGCGCGCGGCGTTCAGCTGGCGGCCGGATGCGTTCGACCGCTACCGCCACGTGCGGATCGACTTCGCGGCGGCGAAGGACGACGCGGAGCGCAACGCGCTCTCGCTGACGCTGCCGATCGACGCGGCGGACTGCATCGGAAAGGAGAAGGCCGTCGTCATGCAGGTGCGCGTCGGCGCGACGAAGCCGTTTGACCTGCAGGCCGTCAGGGCGGAGATTCTCGGCGCGGCGGCCAAGAGGGGTGAGCCGCCGCCCGTCGTCCTGGCGGAGGACGTCACGGCGAACGCGGACGAGAGCGTCTGGCAGACGATTGTCGTCGGCAAGGTCTGCGTCGAGAAGGGCGTGGCGCTCCGTCTGCGCAAGGGCGACGGCGCGGCGCTGACGGCAATCGACCTGAAGGGGGTCTATCTGCTCGACCCGAAAGACCTCGGCATGTGAGGGACGGCGCATGAAGGGGATGGTTTCCGTTGTTCTGGCCCTTGCGCTCGCGCCGGTCGTGCGGGCGGAGTCCGCGTTCGCGATTGCCGAGGGCGGGCGTCCAAAAGTCGTCGTCTCGCTGGAGGGCGAGCGGCCCGGCCCGTCGGTCGTCTATGCGGGCGAGGAGCTGGTGAAGTATCTTTCCGAGATGAGCGGCGGAAAGTTCAAACTGGTGAAGAACGCACCGCGTTCGACGGCGGCGATCCGCGTCGGCGGCCCGTGCGGGGAAACGAAGCCAGAGTCCATCGTCGTCGCCGTGCGCGACGCGAAGACGCTGGTCGTCACGGGCGAAGGCCCGCGCGGGCCGCTCTACGCCGCGTATCGCCTGCTGGAGGCGCTCGGTTGCGGGTTCTGGGCGCCGCGGAACGAGACCGTCCCGAAGTCGCCGAACCTGTCGCTGCCGTCGAACTTCAAGATCGCGGAGACGCCCGTGATGTCCTATCGCCAGCCCTTCGGCGAGAGTGCGGTCTACAATCCCGCGTGGTGCGCGAAGATCGCCGTCAACGGCGACATGTGGGCGAAGCCGCTCGGTCCCGAGCTGGGCGGACACGTCCAAATGGACATGTCGCAGAGCATGGCGGGTCTCATCGGTCACGGACGCGGGGCGAAGAACTTCACGGAGCATCCCGAGTGGTTCGCCCTGCGCGGCGGAAAGCGCACGGGGCTGCAGCTCTGCGCACAGAACGAGAGCTGCCGCGCCGAGATCCTGCGGCGCGCACGGGAGATGATGAAGGAGAATTCGGATCGCAACTTCATCTCAATCTCGCTCGATGACAACGACCAGGTCTGCCAGTGCCCGAAGTGTGCGAAACTCGCGGCGGACGAGGGCTTCATCGCACTCGCGCTCGAGCCGGCGAACTTCGTGGCGCGTTCGCTCGCGGCGGAATACCCGAAGCTGCGCATTCTCGTGCTCGCCTACTGGATTACCGAGAAGCCGCCGCGGACGATGAAGCCGGAGAAGAACGTGGGCATCGTCTTTGCGCGTCTCGACCGCAACTACGTCGGCGGGCTTTCGGCAAACCCCACCGTTTTCGCGAATCTGAAGCGCTGGGGGAAGATTGCCGACGGACGCATCTGGGTCTGGGACTATGACGCACGGTTTCACGCCTTCCCGACGTCGCTGCCGAACGTCATGATGCTGATGCCGGGTTTCCGCGACCTGCGCGACGGCGGCGCGCACGGCGTGTTCTCGCAGCTGCCGCACGGCACGTTCGGTGACTTCGTCGATTTGCGCTGCTGGCTCTTCGCCAAGGGCATGTGGAATCCCGACCAGGACGGCGACAAGCTCGTCGCGCAGTGGGTCGATGGCGCGTGCGGGAAGGGTGCGCCGAAGGTGAAGACCTGGCTCGCGCTGCTGGAGAAGGTGCGCAAGGCGACGAAGGGAATCGGCGTTTACGGACAGGACTCGCGCAGAATCGTCCCGCCGGACGTGGTGATCAGGGGCAAGCAACTCCTCGACGAGGCGGCGGAACTGACTCGCGGCGACGAGCGCACGCAGCGTCAGATCCAGGTTCTGCGCGCCTCGCCGCTCGTGATGATGCTGACGCGCTACTATCTCGATATGGGGCCGGCGGCCAGGAAGCTGAACGTCAGGCTGCCGGCGCGCGAGGATCTCCATAAGGAACTCGAACGGATGGGGCGCGAGTACGGGAATAATTCGTATGGCGAGGGCTGCGACTGGCGAAGATTCTGTCTTCGCATCCGCCACGGCGAGACGATTCTGCAGGGCCCGGACGGCAAGATTTCGCCGAAGCCCTGGACGTTTTGGAATCCGCTGAACGGAGTCGCCGAGGTTTCGCCATCCGTCGCCTACGACGACGCCACCGAGAGCTACTGCTTCGTGCGCGTCCGGAACGACCAGATCGAGGTCGTCACGTCGAAGACCGTGCTGGGACTTTTCGCCAAGAACGCGGCGGCGACGATTGTGTGGAAGGGTGATGCGCGATGCCCCGTGAAGACGGGGATCCGCGCACCGCGCCTCGTGAAGGGGACGGACGCGAAGTGGCGCATTTACGCGAGCGGAAAACTGTCGCCGGACGGCAAGGGCGACGAGGCGGAGACGCGGCAGCTCTTCATGGTGGAGTCTGTATCGCGCGGCGTCGTCGGCAAGTATGCGTTCGGCGGCATCCTGATGAACAGGACTGACGCGGCGGATCCGGCCGTCGCGACGTTCCCCAACGGAAAGACCTACTTCGCCTGCGTCCGTCGGCAGGGTGCGGCGAACGAGCGGGGGCTTTGGCTTTACGAACTCAAGCATCCGACGAGCCTGTCGCAGACCAAGGTGCAACTTGTGAAGGCCAACCGCGACGGGAGCTGTCCGCAGTCGCCGGCGTTCCTCGTGCGCGGCAAGCAGGTCTTTCTCGCCTACACATCGGCGGCGGCGAACGAGCACGACTCGAAGGTCATACTGCTCGCACTTTCGGACTCGAATCCGCTGCGTCCGACGTCGTGGAAGGCGGCGAAGAGCCCCCTGCTCTCCGGCGGTGCGCTCGTGCCGGGCAAGGGCGTCAGCCGGCGCATTGACGGCGTGCGCAACCTCTCGTTCTTCACGGCGGACGGGGGAAAGGAGACGTGGTGCATCTACCAGGGCATCGAGTCGCCGCGGACGCCAGTCGTCGACAAAAACCTGCTCACCTGCCTGCAGCGCATCGAGTTTGAGGACGGTGGGGCTTCCGCTCCCGCCGCCGGCATGTCTCCCGAACTCAATCTCCTCCCGGAAGTCAACATCGAGCTCCTCCAGCCCGACATTTCGGTGATAACGGCGGCGAAAAGCCGATAATGCGCATTCGCTCTCGCGGTTTGCGGGCAGAAATGGTATAATACTGGGGAATATGAGCGATGAAGCAGTACAGGACTTGAACCCGGGTTCCGCCGCAGGAACGCTGGAAGACGTGAACATAGAAGAGGAGATGTCGAGGGACTACATCGACTACTCCATGAGCGTAATCGTCGGGCGCGCATTGCCCGACGTGCGGGACGGCCTGAAGCCGGTGCACCGCCGCTGTCTCTATTCGATGCACAAGCTTGGCGTGCCGTTCGGGGCGAAGCACGTGAAGTCCGCCCGCGTGGTCGGCGACGTGATCGGCAAATACCACCCCCACGGCGACAGCGCGGTCTACGAGACGATCGTGCGCATGGCCCAGCCGTTCTCCCTGCGCGTTCCGCTGGTGGATGGGCACGGCAACTTCGGTTCGATTGACGGCGACGGCGCGGCGGCGATGCGCTATACCGAGGTCCGGATGCAGAAGGTGACGGAGGAAATGCTTTCCGACCTTGAGAAGGATACGGTGGACATGGTGCCGAACTTCGACGAGACGCTCGAAGAACCGTCCGTCCTGCCGGCGAAACTCCCGAACCTCCTGCTCAACGGGTCGAGCGGCATTGCCGTCGGCATGGCGACGAACATTCCGCCGCACAACCTCGGTGAACTCTGCGACGGCATTTCCTACTACGTGGATCACCGCGAGGACTGCACGGTCGACGACCTGATGAAGTTCGTGAAAGGCCCGGACTTCCCCACGGGAGCGCAGATCTGCGGGTTCAACGGAATCGCCGCGATGTACAAGAACGGGCGCGGACAGCTCCGCGTGCGCGGCAAGGCGACGATCGAGACCCAGAAGAACGGGCGCGAGCGCATCGTCATCACCGAGATTCCCTATACGGTGAACAAGCGCGAGATGCTGATCCACATGGCGAATCTCGTGAAGGAGAAGGTTCTTGAGGGCATCAGCGACATCCGCGACGAATCGAAGGCCGACATCCGCATCATCGTCGAACTGAAGCGCGACGCGATTGGCGAAATCGTGCTGAACCACCTCTACAAGCACACGGAACTGCAGACGACCTTCGGGGCGATCATGCTGGCAATTGACGGCGGGCGGCCGAAGATCCTGAACCTGAAGGACTTCTTCCGCTGCTACACCGACCACCGCTTCGAGGTCATCACGCGGCGGACGCGCTTCGAACTGAAGAAGGCGCAGGCCCGCAAGCACATCCTCGACGGACTGCTTCTCGCGATCGCCCACCTCGACGACGTGGTGGCGATCATCCGCAGTTCGGCGAACCGCGAGGAGGCGAAGGGTCGTCTGCAGGAGAAATACGGCTTCTCCGACCTGCAGGTGAATGCGATTCTCGAAATGCGCCTCTACCAGCTGACGGGACTCGAACGCGACAAACTCGAAGCCGAAATGGCGGAACTCCTGAAGACGATTGAGAACCTGACGGCGATTCTCGCCGACCCGGAGCGCATCTACGCGATTATCAAGGACGACCTTGCGATGCTGAAACTGAAGTTCGCGTCGAAGGCCGACGCGCAGCGGCGTACGGAAATCGTGCCGGACGAGAACGAAGTCTCGCTCAAGGATCTCGTGCCGGACGCGCCGTGCGTGATTACGCTGTCGAACCGGGGCTACATCAAGCGCGTTCCGCTTACGGAATATCGCGAATCGGGTCGCGGCACGAAGGGCATTCGGGGTGCGCAGGTGAAGGAAGAGGATTTCATCCGTCTCGTTTTCGTGGCGCAGACCCACGATTCGCTGATGTTCTTCACGAACAAGGGGCGCATTTTCCTCAAGGATGCGTATCAGATTCCCGAAGCGCCGCGCACAAGTTTCGGTCGTCCGCTCATCAATCTGCTGAACCTTCAGGAGGGCGAGCTTGTGCGCAACCTGCTGCCGATTCGCTCGTTCGAGGGTGACGTCGACGTGTTCTTTGCGACGCGCCTCGGTACGGTGAAGAAGACGCTGCTTGGCGAGTTCAAGAACGTGAACCGTTCGGGCATTCGTGCGCTCAACATCGACGAGGGCGATTCGCTCGTCGACGTGCGGCTCGTGAAGCCGAACGACGACGTGATCATGCTGACGCGGAACGGACGCGCCATGCGGTTCGCCGCGACGGACGTGCGCCGCATGGGTCGCGCGGCGACGGGCGTGCGCGGCATCCGTCTGCGCGAGGGCGACGAGGTCGTTTCGCTTGACGCGGTGGATGACGAGAAGACGCTCTTCATTGCGACGGCGAACGGCTACGGCAAGCGGTGCGAGTTCGCGGACTTCACGCGCCATTCGCGCGGCGGTCAGGGCATGATCGGCATCAAGGGCGCGGATCGCAACGGCGCGGTTGTCGCGGCGCACGCCGTGTCGGAGGACGAGAGCGTGATTTCCATCACGAGCGACCAGCTCATGGTGCGGAACGCAGTTTCGCAGTTCCGCGTACAAAGCCGCACGGCCCAGGGCGTAAAACTCGTGCGTCTGAACGAAGGCGCCCAACTCGTCTCGATCAGCGTGTGCGAGGGTCAGCAGGAGGAAGAGGTCGCGCCGTCGGACGGCGCGGCGAATCCCCCGACCGATGCGCAGTGAGGTGCGGAATGGACTTCAGGGAGGAAATTGAACGACTGAAGCGAGAACGGAACGCCGTCATTCTCGCGCACAACTACTGCCGCGGCGAAGTGCAGGATTTGGCGGACTTCACGGGCGATTCACTTGAACTCGCCCGCCGTGCGACGAAAGTCGAGGCGGACGTCATCGTCTTCTGCGGCGTGTATTTCATGGCCGAGACGGCGGCGATTCTGAATCCCGGCAAGACGGTGCTGATTCCGGACCCGACGGCGGGCTGTCCGATGGCGGACATGATTACCGGGGAGCAGCTTCGCAAGTTGAAAGCGCAGCATCCCGGCGCGGTCGCCGTCTGCTACGTGAACTCAACGGCCGAGGTGAAGGCGGAATGCGACCTCTGCGTGACGAGCGGAAACGCCGAGCGCGTGATGGCGACCGTGCCGCGAGACCGAGAGATACTGTTCGTACCCGATCGCCATCTCGGCAGCCACGTTTCCGGTCTGGAAGGGCGGGCTTACGTGCTGTGGCCAGGGTATTGTCCGACCCATGCGCGGCTGACGGCGAAAGCGATTGCCGATGCCCGTGCGGCGCATCCGGGCGCACCCGTCATCGTCCATCCCGAATGCACGAAGGAAGTGCGCGACGCGGCGGACGAGCGACTTTCCACGGGCGGGATGTGCCGCTATGCGCGCGAAAGCGCCGCGCAGACGATTCTCGTCGGTACGGAGGTCGGCATCCTGCACCGTCTGCGCAAGGAGAACCCAGGCAAGGCGTTCATTCCCGTTTCCGAGGCGCTCGTATGCCCGAACATGAAGAAGACGACGGTCGAGAACCTCGCCGCCGCACTCCGCGAGATGAAGACCCGCGTCACCGTGCCGGAGGAAATCGCCCGTCGTGCGAAACATGCGATTGACGCGATGCTCGCCATCGCCTGACGACAGGACATTTCACCAATTCACACCAAGGAACACGACAGATGAAGAGACCGTTCGCAAGCCTCCTATCCACCGTGCTCGCCGCCGTGTTGGCGGGGGGCGTTTCCATCGAGGGGCGTTCCGCCGCGACTTCGGAGGGCTGCGCCGTTCGGTATGTGGATGCGCTGGACTTGTCCGCATCCTACAACGGGCGCGGCGATCGGACGGGCGTCTGCCGGGCGATTGGCGGAACGCCGCTGACGGTTGCCGCGCAGACGGCGGCGCGCGGCATCGGCACGCGGGCCGAGGGAGCCGTCGGCTTCAAACTGGACGGGCGCGCGACGGCGTTCGACGCGCGCGTCGGCGTGGATGACGTCGCGGCGAAACTCAAGCGCGGCGACCGGCAGGTGAAGATGGTCTTTCGGGTCTGGGCGGATGGGAAGATCGTCTGGCGGTCGCCGTCCCTCTGCGAGGGTATGATGCCGGTTGAGGTGCACGTCGGTCTCGCCGGCGTTCGGGAACTCGTGCTCGAAACGTCGGCCGACGCACCGTGGGCCGCATTCGACGCCGCCTACGGCGACTGGCTTGACGCGCGCATCACGTGTGCGGACGATGCGCGGATCGAACCGCTCGGCGGGCCGGAGGCGATGCGCCAGCTCGGCATCCTCACGCCGCCGGAGAAACCGGAGCCGCAGATCAACGGGGCCGACGTCTGGGGCGTCCGCCCGGGGAAGCCGGTCATCTTCCGCGTCGCGACGTCGGGCGAGCGTCCGATGCGCTTCACGGCGAAGGGGCTGCCGGACGGCGTGACGCTCAACGCGGAGAAGGGGATTCTGCGCGGCACGGCGCCGGCGCGGAAGGGTGACTACGACATCGAGGTGACGGCGGAGAATGCGAAGGGTCGGGCGATGCGGACGATTCGTCTCTCGGTCGGCGACACGATTGCGCTGACGCCGCCCATGGGCTGGAACAGCTGGAACATCTGGGGACCGCGCTTCAGCGGCGAACACGCCGTCGAAGCTGCGCGGGCGATGGACGCGAGCGGACTCGGTGACCACGGCTGGGCCTACGTCAATCTCGACGACTTCTGGCAGATGAACAACTCGCCGGAGAACAAGGATCGTCCCGAACTGCGCGGACCGGTGCGCGATGCGGAAGGGCGTGTTCTGCCGAACCCGTCGTTCCCTGACATGAAGGGGCTGACGGATGCCATCCACTCGCTCGGATTTCGCGCCGGACTCTACTCCTCGCCCGGCCCTCGGACGTGCGGCGGCTGCGAGGGCAGTTACGGCCACGAACTTCAGGATGCGGCGCAGTGGGCGGAATGGGGCTTTGACTACGTCAAGTACGACTGGTGCTTCTACGACGAAGTCATCCGCGACCTGCGCGACGGGCGGCCGTGGTACGAGGGGAACTGGCGCGACGAACGCGACGAGATCAAGCCAAAGCCGTATCTCCTCATGCGCGACTGCCTTCGGAAGCAGGGGCGCGACATTCTCTACTCGTTCTGTCAGTATGGCATGGGACATTCCGAGGAATGGGGGCGCACGGCGGGGGCGAACGCCCTGCGCATCTGGGATGACATGAAGGATTCCTGGCCATGGATGTGGCGTTCGGTCGAAGCGCACGTCGGAGCGGAGAACTACTGGAAGTGGGCGGGGCCGGGCTTCTGGATTGACCTCGACATGATGATCGTCGGCGACCAGGATTCGTGCGGCTTCACGCATCCGACGTTTCTCACGCCGAACGAACAGTATACGCACGTTTCGCTCTGGTGCATGCTCGGTTCGCCGCTCCTGATCGGCTGCGACCTGACGAAACTTGATGCCTTCACGCGCAGTCTGCTCGTCAACGACGAGGTGATTGCCGTCAGCCAGGACCGCCTTGGAAAGATTGCCAGGCGCATCCGTCGGACGGATGCGGAGGAGGTCTGGGCGCGTGAACTCGTCGGTGGCTTCACGGCCGTCGCCCTCGTCAACAAGTATCCGTTCGCCCGTGAAATCACGGTGACGTTCGAGGAACTCGGTCTCGGCGGCGAGCGGTGGGTCAAGGATCTCTGGTCGCAGAAGTGCGAGGGGAAGCATTACGGAACCTATACGGCACTCGTGCCGCCGCACGCGACGAAACTCCTCAAGACGCGCGCGGTCGATTGCCGAAAGTGCGAGTGAGTTCCGTCAGAACTTTCACAAACCTACATCAAAGGAATACGACAGATGAAAAACCCGATTAGAAGCATTCTTTCAACCGCGCTTGCCGTCGTGCTGGCGGGATGCTGCGATTCCGACGGCGGACGCTCCGCCGCGACATCGACGGCGACTCCGGCGGAAACGCGCCGCGCAATCGTCGTCTACGGCAGTTCGCCGGCGGCCATTGCGGCGGCGGTGCAGGCGAAGCGGATGGGCGTTTCGTGCGTGATTGTCTCTCCCGAAACGCGCATCGGCGGCCTGACGACGGGCGGCCTCGGCCAGACCGACATCGGCAACAAGTCCGCGTTCGGCGGCATTGCCCTCGAGTTCTACAAGGCCGTCGCGGCCTACTACCACGACGCGGCGAACTGGAAATACGAGAAGGTTTCCGACTATTCGCCCGACGGACAGTGCTTCGGCTCGAAGGGGAGCGACTCGATGTGGACGTTCGAGCCGTCCGCCGCGTTGAAGATTCTCGAAGGCTGGGAGAAGCGTGACGGGCTGGAGATCGTGCGCGGCGAATGGCTTGACCGAGGCGAAGGCGGCGTGAAGGTCGAGAACGGGCGGATTGTCTCGTTCAGGACGCTTTCGGGGAAGGTCTACGCGGGCGACTGCTTCATTGACGCGACCTACGAAGGCGATCTTATGGCGGCGGCGGGCGTGAGTTATTTCGTCGGGCGCGAGGCGAACTCGGTTTATGGCGAGACGATCAGCGGCGTTCAGCGCAAACGTTCCAGAAACCATCAGTTCAACAGAGGCGTTTCAGCGTATGTGAAGCCGGGCGACCCGACGAGTGGCCTTCTGCCGTGGGTGGAGAAGGATACGGACGAGCCGGACGGCGCGGGCGACAAACGGGTGCAGGCGTATTGCTTCCGCATGTGCCTGACGGATGTGCCGGAGAACCGCATTCCGTTCGTCAAGCCGGCGAACTACGACGAGAAGAACTACGAACTTCTTTTGCGCAACCTGGAGGCGATTCCCGCCGACCGTTTCGTGAAGAACGCGAAGACGCACTGGGTCTATATGCCGTGGATCAACTCGAGAATGCCGAACCGCAAGACCGACACGAACAACCGCACGGGCTTCTCGACGGACTTCGTCGGTCAGAACTGGGCGTGGCCTGAGGCGAGTTATGAGGAGCGCGAGGTGATTCTGAAGGCGCATCTCGACTACCAGATGGGGCTGATGTGGACGTTGGCGAACAATCCGCGTGTGCCGGAGCCGATTCGCAACCGCGTTGCACAGTGGGGTACGTGCCGCGACGAGTTCACGGACGGTCTTGGCAACGGCTGGCAACGTCAGCTCTACGTGCGCGAGGCGCGGCGGATGATTGGCGAATACGTCGAGACCGAGCACGACGTGACGCGGGAGCGCACGCCAACGCGCCCCGTGGCGATGGCCGCCTACGGGATGGATTCGCACAATGCGCGGCGCTACGTCGATAAGAACGGCTTCGTCCGCAACGAGGGCAACATCGAGGACTGGCGCACGAAGGGAAGACCCTATCCGCTCGACTACGGGTGCCTGATTCCGAAGCGCGGGGAGTGCGCGAATCTTTTCGTGCCAGTCTGCGTTTCCTCATCGCACATGGCGTTTGGTTCAATTCGCATGGAGCCGGTGTTCTTCGCGCTCGGACAGGTTGCGGGCACGGCGGCCGCAATCGCCGCACAGGAGAAGATTGCCGTGCAGGACGTCGATTACGCGAAACTCCGTGCGCGGTTGCTGGCGGACGGGCAGGTTATCGCCCAGCCCTGACGGTCAATCGGAACGACCTTCTCTTCCTCTTCCCCGTTGCGGCCTATCGCCGGGTTTCGGGGAGGGGCTGGGGGTCGTTCGGGCGCAGGAGAAGCGATGGATTCTCCTGAAGGGACTGCGAGAGTTCGCGGATGGCGCGTGAGGCGCTGTCAATGTTCTCGACGATGTCGTTCACGCCCGCCTTCTGACTCTCGACCAGGTCGTTCACGTTCGCCGTCAGTTTCGCCGCCGATTCGGCGATGGCGGCGATGTTGCTCCACGTGCCAGTGAAGTCCATGCGGTTGATCTGGTTCATCACCTTCGTCGCGGCATCCGAGAAACTGTCCAGCAGGGAAGGGGCGGACGGAATCACGATGTATTCGGCCTTCCACGGGAGGCGTTCGGTCGCGGCGACATCCGTCTTCGGATAGTTCAATTCAATCCGCGAAAGCCCCGTGATTCCGCTCGAAGTCACGGTGGCCCGAAGCCCGCCGTCAATCATTCGGCGCAGGTGTTCCTCGGGTTCACGTCCGTCGGCGATTCGGATCAGCCGCAGGTCGAAGGCCATGACGATGCGGATCTTCTGTCCGTCGGGACTGGCAACTTCGGGATAGTCGCTGCCGACGAAGGAGATTCGCCGCACCTCGCCGACCTTCACGCCGCGGAAGTTGACGGGACTGCCGACGGCGAGCCCGCTCACGGGCGTGTCGTAGTAGGTTTCGGCGGGCAGTTCGTTGCCGTAGTCGCCGAACCCGCCGAGATAGACGAGTGTGCCGATGATTGCGGCGATGCCGACGACGATTGCGAATCCGATGCGCGAATAGTTCGCGTGATTGTCACTTGCCATGGCTTTCTCCTCGATTGAAAAACTTCCTCACGAAGTCGTCCGTTGAATGGTGTTCAAGTTCGTCGGGCGTGCCGAGCGCGACCATCCGTCTCCGCGCCCGGTCGAAGACGGCGCAGCGGTCGCCGATCTTGCGGACGCTCGGCAGTTCGTGCGTGACGACGACGAACGTCATTCCGCGCGAATCCCGAAGCCGCAGGATGAGGTCGTCGAGCGCGGACGAGGTGATGGGGTCGAGCCCCGCGCTCGGTTCGTCGAGAAAGACGATTTCGGGGTTGAGGGCCATTGCGCGGGCGATGGCGACGCGCTTGCGCATTCCGCCCGAAATCTCGTTCGGCATCTTATCCGCCGCGTCTTCGAGTTCAACGTCCTTTAATAAGGAGTACGCGCGCGCGAGGCGTTCGGACTTCTTCATCCTGGTGAACTCCTCCAGCGGGAGGAGCACGTTCTCAAGGCAGGTCATCGACCCGAAGAGTGCACCGCTCTGATACATCACCCCGATGCGGCGGCAGAGTTCGGCGCGCGTCCGCCGCGACCACTCGAGCCCGGCGACGGTGAGCCGCCCCGCGAGAATGGGGTTCAGTCCGATCATGTGCTTCATGACGGTGGACTTTCCGCACCCCGAACCGCCGAGTAGGATGAACACTTCGCCGCGCCCGACCGTGAACGACACGTCCGAGAGGATGACCTTTCCGGGGTATCCCGCGTCCACGTGCTCCAGCACGACGAGAGACTCTTTGACTACAGGTTCCATACGTAGCAGATGACGGCGAGGAGTCCGTCGGCGATGGCGATGGCGACGATACCCCCGACCACGGCGGCCGTGGCGGCGACGCCCACGCCGTCCGCCGTGGACTTCGTGCGCATGCCGGCCGAGCAGCCGATCAGCCCGACGAGCAGGCCGAACAGCGCGGCCTTTCCAAGGCCGAAGAGAATGATGAAGCAGTCGGATGACGAGATGACGTTCCGCCAGTAGACGACGTTCGGCACGCCCATCGTCTTCAGGACGAGCGCACCGCCGACAAGCCCCGCGAGTTCGGCGCAGATTGTGAGAATCGGCATCGCGAGAACTGCCGCGACGATGCGCGGCATGACGAGGAAGCGCACGGGCGGAAGCCCCATGGTCGAAAGCGCGTCCAGTTCCTCATCCACCTTCATCGTGCCGATTTCCGCCGCGAACGCGCTGCCCGAACGCCCCGCGAGGATGATGGCCGTCACGAGCGGGCCGAGTTCGCGGAAAAGCCCGATGGCGAGAAGGTTCGCGACATACGACTCGACCCCGAACGTCCGCAGCGCGGCGGCGGACTGAAAGGCGAGGATGAGGCCGAGCAGAAGTCCGATGCCAATCGAGATGGGCAGCCCGTCAAACGCGGCGCGTTGGAAGGCGAGGGCGCAGTCGCCGAATCGGAAGCGGCGCGGGCGAACGACCATGCCCAGTGCCTCCGCAACGGTCTCGCCGAGGAAGGCGAGACCGTCCAGAAACGTTGCGAAGCCCTCTACGGCCCGCCTGCCGATGGTGGCGAGAACCGTCATTTCTGTGGCGGCGCGGCAAAAGCCGCCGCGAGCGCGTCGGCAAATGCGCGGGAGAACGCGGCGGAATAGTTCCCGTCGTCCGCCGGGTGGGAGGCTTCGCCGTGAAGCACCGACTGCACCGTTCGCCCGTCGAGCACCGTGAGCGAGAGCGCGACGACGGCCTTGCGCCGCCCCTCTTCGCGGCAGTCGAGCGCGAGGCGCGTGATGCAGAGTTCAATCGCAATCCGTGCGGACGAGGGCGAGTTCGCCGCGACGACCCGTGCGAACGCCCCCGACGCGGCAATCGCGTCTTCCGCCGCACCGCGAATCAGTGCGGCGGGCGGCGCGGCAAAACCGTTGAAGGCGTCGAAGGCAAGCGACCCGTCTGGGCGCAGCACCACGAACTGCCGCCCGTCGAACGGCGCACGGACGCTGACTTGCGCAAGGCGCACGGTTTCGTCGCTGCGGGCGTTCGCGTGACGCGGCAGTTCGGCGCATTCGATCGTCCAGTTTTCCGGGGGCGTCGGCGCAGGGGCGAGACAGCCCGTAAGACAGGGCAGAAGGGCAAGGGCAAGTATCTTCAGTTTCATGACGATTATACCATACTCTCAGGAATCTTGCAGATGGGTGGCGATCTTCTCGTAGGGGATGTCCAGCGCGTCCACCGAATGCGCGTCCGAGGAGATGATGTACTTGACGTCCCTGAAGGCGGAAAGTTCCGCGTAGAAACGCCGCGACGGATAGAACTCCGTGCGCCAACCGCGGGCGATGCCGCCCGCGTTGAGTTCCACGGTTTTCTCCGCCTCTCGTATCGCGGCAATCGTTTCCTTCACCTCGTCCGCATACCAATCGGCGGCTTCGTCGAAATACGGATGCTTCTCGTTGAACTTCGTGACGAGATCGACATGGCCGAGAATGTCGAAGTCATAACGCCGCAGCATCTCCCGGACCTGTCGGTAGTAGTCGCGGATCAGCGCCTCCGCGCTCCCGTCGTAGTGGTCGCGGATGCCGGCGGCAAGCGCTTCGGGCGATTCGTCCACGCAGACGAGGCCGTTATCCGCCGCACGGACGAAATGCACGGATCCGATGACGTAGTCGATGCCGTAGGCTTCGTAGACCGAGCGGTCGGGCGTTGCGCCGCCGGGAACGTAGTCCGCCTCCACGCCGCAGAGGATTGTGATCCTATCCTTGTATTTCTCGGCGAGCGCACGGATTTCGGCGACGTAGTGCGGCAGTTTCTCGTGTGTCAGCGGCCAGTCGTAGGGATCTTCGGGGAGCATCGCATGAGACGAAAAGCCGAGCGTGGAGAAGTTCCGTTCAATTGCCGCCCGAACCATCTCCTCGGGCGTGTTGCGTCCGTCGCACCAGGTTGAATGCGTGTGCAGGTTTTTCTTTTCCGCCATCAGCGCCGTCAGGCCTTTGTTCATGGGATTGCGCTCCATCCGTTGTAGGCGTTCATTGCCTTGTCGGGTCCGTCCCGCAGAATCTTTTCCGCCGCGTGGACGGCTTCGGCGACGACGGCATCCATCGTCTTGCGCGTCGTCGGGTCGAACTTGCCGAGCACGTGGGCAATCACGTTCGACCGATCCTTGCCCACACCGAGTTTGAGGCGCGTGAAGTTCGGCGTGCCCAGCCGTTCGATGATGTTGCGGATGCCGTTGTGCCCGCCGCAGGAGCCGCTCGTGCGGATGCGCATGCGCCCCACGGGCAGGTCGATGTCGTCCTGGATGACGAGCAGGTCGGCCGGTTTCGCGTTGCCGTACTTGACGACCGGTGCGACGGAGTCGCCGGAGAGGTTCATGTAGGTCTGGGGCTTGACGAGGACGACGCTCTGGCCGGCGAAAGTGCCGCGGGCCATCAGGCAGTTGAACGCCCGCTTCATTTCCCACGCGGCTCCCATTTCCGCCGCGATTGCATCCACCGCCTCAAAGCCAACCGAGTGCGGAGTATTCTCATACTGCGCACCCGGGTTGCCCAATCCAGCGATAACCTTCACGCCGTTATTCGTGGTTGAAGAGGTCGTTGATGGATTCGTTCATGTGCGTCCGCTTGACGGCCTCGCCGATCAGGGGCGCCACCGAAAGTTGCGTGAGCTTGAACGGGAGTTTCGAGGGGTCGAAGCCCTTGCGGAGCGGAATCGAGTCCGTCACGACGAGTTCGTCGAGTTGGGTTTCGTGGGTCAGGCGGTCGACGCCCTTTTCCGTCAGCGGGAAGTGCGAGACGAAGGCGTGGACGCTCTTCGCGCCGTAGGCGCGGCACATCTTCGCGGCCGCGCTCAGCGTCCCGCCCGTCGCCGTCATGTCGTCCACCATGATCACGTCGCATCCCTTCACGTCGCCGACGACGCTGAACGCATCCACCGTTGAATCGCCCGTGCGCTGCTTCGCGACGATCGCGAGCCCGCAGCCGAGTTTGCGGCTGTAGCCGTAGGCCGTCTTCGCCCCGCCCGTATCCGGCGAGACGACGACCGGCTTCGCCCAGTGCTGGTCGCGGATGTATTTCAGGATTACCGGTTCGGCGCGCAGGTGGTCGAGCGGAATGTCGAAGAAGCCCTGAATCTGGTTTGCGTGCAGGTCGAGCGTCAGCACGCGGTCGGCCCCCGCCGTCTGCAGCAGGTTCGCGATGAGCCGCGCCGTAATCGGCACGCGGGGCTGGTCCTTGCGGTCTTGCCGCGCATAGCCGTAGTAGGGCAGCACGGCGGTGATGCGGGCCGCCGAGCCGCGCTTCAGCGCGTCCATGATGACGAACAGTTCCATATACGCCTCGTTCGGTTCGGGCGAGCCGGACTGAATCACGAACACGTCCTTGCCGCGCACGGGGTCGAGAACCTGGCAGAACGTCTCGCCGTCAGGGAAGTGCTTGATGTCGATCTTGTTCAGAGGTTTGCCCAGATAGTTCGCCACTTTCTCGGCCAGCGGAAGATTCGCCGTGCCGGAAAACACCATGAAGTCGTTCGATTCGTTCATATTGTCAGGAATGCCTTTCGGATGGCGCATATTATACCATAAACCTGACCGATGCGGCTGAAGCGCATTTTTGGAAAAATCTAACGGGTCAGCAAAAAAGGAAGGAAGGCCATGGAAATCGGCGGGAGGACAGGCTGACTTTCAGTGTTTTCAGTGCGCCGCGAAGCGGCTTCTGTGTGTTCAGTGGTAGAAATCAACTGGAGGGTGGGGTTCTTGCTGACCCACCCCCTTTACAAGTCACCCCGTCTGACCCCTCGGGGAGCGCGGCGAAACCCCTCAGGGAGCGTTGGAGTTGTCCATATATGGACTCGTGGGTTGTCCATATATGGACTAAGGTGTTGTCCATATATGGACTTGGGGGTAGTCCATATATGGACTCGGCGTTCTCCATATATGGACTCGAGGGTACTCCATATATGGACAATCCGTTCTCCATATATGGACTCGGGGGTTGTCCATATATGGGCTCGGCGGTCGGACAGGAAGGGTTCGCCGCGCCGACAGAAAGGCAACTTTTTTTGAACTGGAGTGGAACTCGTGCACTACTCTGTATAGTGGTGCTGGCCGTGGAACTCGCGCAGAGCCGCAGAGGGCGCGGAGGTGGGCGCGGCGGTCACGCGCCGCGTGATCGAGCCGAACGGCATGCCGCCCGCCGCCCCAATCTTGGCTGCAGCCCGCCGCGCCGTCGGTTCGTGGTCAAACCCACCCCCGGCGGCAATGGACACAAACAATCAGACAAAACACCATTGACAGTCAAACGTCGGATGTGGTACAATACGCACCGAAAATGACGGTGAAATATATAGACTTTGGGCGAGATTCGGTAAAATGCCTTGGCGGGCGGCTCGTTGCGGGCTTGTTCGTGGGGCTTTTCGCCTGCGGGTGCCACCTTCTCCGAACCAGCGACGGGATTGACGAGGCGGTGGATATTGCGGCGAAATACTGGGACGGGCCGCGAATCGGGCCGGGTATGGCGCTTGTCGTGCAGGTCGGGTCTGCAACGGCGGAAGCGAAGGAGATGCAGGTCCTTGTCGATCAGAACGGGAGCATCACCCTGCCGTATCTCCTCCAGTCGTCCGTGCCGTGCGACGGGCTGACGCTGGACGCGCTGACGAAGAAACTCGTCAAGGCGTATTCGGAATACATCCGCCAGCCGCAGGTTTCGGTGATGTTCGGCCAGTATGACGTCCGCAACGGGGTGAGCCCCTACGGGACGGTGACGGTGATGGGCGAGGTGATGAACCCCGGGCCGGTGAACATGCCCTCGACGATGGACTTGACGGTGACGAAGGTCCTGCAGATTGCGGGCGGGCTGAAGCCGTTCGCGGATAAGACGAGCGTCGTCGTCTCACGGCGCGACAAGGACGGAAACCTGTCGCGCATAAGGGTCAACTTGAAGGAGATCGGCGAAGGCGGCCGGTCTGAAAAGGATATTGTACTGAGGGCGGGGGATGTCGTCAACATTCCCGAAACTTGGTACTGATACTGAAAGGGAGAGCACAATGAAGAGAGTAGCAGTCGTTGGTATGCTGGCCGTGGCGTGTGCGATGGCCTCTTCGGCGGTTTGGGCGCAGGAGGCCGGGAAGAAGATTCCGCTGGCCGAGGCCCGTGCGCAGATCGGCGCGGCAATCAAGAGTCCCGCCACCCTGACGGCAATCATGAAGAGCCTTGACGCGGCGGACCAGCCCGCATTCCTTGCGGACGTGAACGTGGCGATTGCGAAGTCGCCCGACAGCGAGGAGGGTCGCGTGGCCGCCGCGCTGAACGCGAACCGTGCCGCGCTGCGGGGCGCGGCGAAGGGCAACCTGCCCACCCTGCTCGGCGAGGTGTTCGCGACCGCCACGCCCGAAGCCCTGACGGTAATCAACGAACGCTTCGCGAAGGACGTCTTCAACCGCACGAACGAAAACCGCTCCTACACCGACGAGCAGTTCACGCGGATTGCGGAAGGCGCGATGGCGAAGATTCAGGAGCGCACGGCGAAAGCCGACAACGCGGCGGTTCGCAACGTGTTCGCCATCCTGATGTTCGTGCGCGCCTCGAACGGAACGCCCGCCGACCTCGCCGAGAAGTTGCTCGCGGGGCTTCCCGAAGGCTCGCCGGTCGCCAAGGCCAGGAAGGATTGGATTCCCTCCGCGCTCGGCACGGGCGTCGCGAAGACCTACGAGCCGATGCTCGGCTACGCCGAGGCCGGCGTCGAGCCGGACGTGGGCGTCGTCTTCACGATCGCCGGCCCGCAGTCCCTTTCCGCGATGCTGTTCGACCTCGGCAACGCCCTTTCGGACAAGGACGGCAACCCCATCTTCCCGTTCTCCGAGGCCGCGCTCCAGATCAACGACGCCGCCCACATCGGGCGCGACGTCCATCTCAGCCGAATCCCGCGTACGCTTGACGAGAGGTTGCCGTGGAATCCGAGCCACAAGCGCGATGAATCGCACGGCTACCAGTGGCAGAACCCCTAAACCCTTCGGGAGAGGAAGCGAAATAAAATGAAAAAGTTTCTACTGTCGTTTGCGGTTGCGTTTCTCGTCGGCGTCGCGTGCGCCGAGATGATGGATCGTCCGTCGGGCGTCAAGATCGGCCAGCGCATGACGCTCAAGCCGTATGTGTCGCTTTCCTATACCTACGACTCGAACGTCGATTCGGCGAAGAAAGCCGAGGGCGGTTCGTCGTGGGTCGTTTCGCCCGGCTTCTCCCTGACGTATTTCGGCGACAACTGGAGCTTGAAGGGTTGCGCGTTCTACCAATATCACTCCTATACGGAGTATTCGCGGCGACTCAACCGGCACAGCTACGGTGAGAGCCTTCAGTTCGACTGGTCGAACGTGGAGAAGGGCGGCCCGGGCTGGACGCTCCTCCTTTCCGAGAACTTCCAGAGGATTTCGCAGGATGACGACATGTCGAACTCCGGCGGACGCGGCATCGGCCGTGACCGCGAGGAATTCACGGGCAACGCCATCCTTGACCGTCGCTTCACCGAGAGCTGGCACGCCAACGTGAACGCGAGTTACTACTACCTCGACTACAAGAACGACAGGCAGAAATACGCGCCGCTCTACGGTTGGACGCGCTGGACGGTCGGCGCGGAGGCGGGCTACACCGCGTCCAAGTGGACCGACATCATCCTCACCGGCAACTACCAGGGCTACACCCAGAAGAACGACACCGACCTCGGCGGCTCGATCGGCGAACCGCGCGGCGAGAGACCCGGGTTCAGTTCGAAGGGCTGGACGGTGCAGGGCGGCATTTCCTCCTACGCGACCGAGCGCATCAGTTACCGCGCCCTCGTCGGCTGGAGTGCGTTCGAGTATGGTGAGGGTGCGAGCGACGACAATGCCTTCACCTACACGCTCTCGGCGAACTGGAAGATGTCCGACACCTGGAATATGATGGCTCTCGCGAACCGCTACTTCCAGCCTTCCGAACGTGAGTATTCCGCGTCCGTGTTGGCGGATGCCGTGAGCTGGGGCGTCGCCCACTCGATGGTGCGCGGCAAGCTGAACGCCACCTTCGACATCAACTACCGCCACGAGGCGCACTCCTACACCTCCTATGCGAGCAACGACTATGACGAGGACATCCTGACGGCGCGTCTCGGGCTGAACTACATCCTCAACCGCTACTTCACGGTCTTCGGAAATGTCGAATACCAGACGATGTTCGTGAACCGCGGCGCGACGACCGATGCCAACGAGTACGACTACGACCGCTGGCGTGTGACGCTCGGACTGAGCCTGACCTACTGACGTGCAGAAGTTGATTGCCAAATACGGGACTGCGGCGCATCTGGCTTTTCTGACGGTCGCGCCGCTTTTCCTATTCCCGTTCTTTTCGCCCGATGCCGTTGCGGGCGTTCTGCTGTGGCTTTCGGCGCCGGCCGCAATCTGGGTGCTGATGAGCCCGTCGCGGCGGGTGGACGAGACGGCGCACGAGGCGCGGTTGCGCGTCGTCTGGTCGTGTCTGGTCGATCCGCTCTTCTGGTTCGCGCTTCTCCTTGTCGTGCTGACGGGGATTCGGTGGCTGAATTCGGGCGTGGATATCGCCTACGATGCCGAGAACGAGATTTGGCAGATGTCCGAGTGCCGCTTCCCGATGATGCCGGGGAGCGTGTTGGGGTTTGGAATGCTGTCCTTTGCGACATCCGTCGCCCTTTTCGTCCTGCTGGTCGGGTTGCGCCATGCACTGGGGCGCAAGGCCCGCATGTCGTTCATGGTCGTGCTGTCGGTGCTTTCGGGCGTCGCGGCGCTTGCGGCGGTTCTTTCGATTTCGTTCGGCAACGAGTCCGTGAGGGCTCTGGCGGTCTACGACTATGCGCGGCTTGAGAACCTGGGCACGGCATTCGGGCTTTGCCTTTTGGGCGGAATTGCCGCGCTCTTCGGGTGCGTTGAACTTCGCTGGATGAGGGCCGAGCCGCTGGTCGTCCTCGCACTCGTGGCGAATGCCGTGGCCCTGCTCGTTTTCTCGCCCGTCGTGACGATACTGGCCTTTGTCGCGGCGTTTCTCCTGCTGGCGGTGATTTCCTTCCTTCTGACGCGCAAGGTTCTGGTCGGCACGGGGTCCCTTCGCTGTGCGCTGGCGATTCTGCTGGCCGTCGTCGTGGCGGGTCTTGTCACCGTGTTTGCGCCCCGGGAGTTCGCGGTTGCCGCGAAGGCGAACGACGCGCTGGCCCTGACGCTTTTCCCGCCGGACTTCGCGTCCCTGCGTTCGACGCTTTCGGGCATTGCGCTCAAGGCGTGGAAGGAGGCGCCGTGGACGGGTTCGGGGCTGGGGGCTTTTCCCTTCAACATCCGGTTCTTCGCGTCGGCGGCGGACTGGAAGTTCATTCATCCGGGGCAGGTCGCCGTGCCCAACGGCTGGTGGCAACTGCTGGTCGAGCGCGGCGTTGTCGGTGCACTTTCGTTCGCAATCGCCTTCGGGATGCTGCTGTGGACGTATTTCCGCCGAATCGTCCGTTCGTTCGGGCGCATCGCCTGGCGGCCGCTTCAGGCGCTCGGCCCGGTTGCACTCCTGACGCTTGTGGCCCTGACTTTTGTCGATTGCTCGCTGATGCGGGCGGACGTTCTGCTGGTCGTCTGCGGCTTTTTGGCCCTTTCGGCCAGCGATATCCCCGAACGGAAAAAAGCGAGAGAAGAGAAAGAGATGGAGAGTGGAAATGGCAAATAAGCCGATTTACTACGGAAGTTCCCAACCCATGGCGTATGGTCCCGGCAAGGGCCCGGTCTACTATGGAAAAGGCCCGACCTACTACGGCAAGGCCCCCTCCTATTACGGCGGCGGGCAGTACGGCGGAGTCTACGGGTCGTCGTCCTACGGCGGCGGGCAGAACGAGGATGGTTCGGTCGTCGGCACGATTACCTTCGCACGCATTCTCCGCGTCGTTTCCCAGCGGTGGCTTTCGGTTTTCGTCTTTCTGCTGGTCGGCTTGGTGGTGTCGGTTGCGGTCTATCGCATTTCGCCGACGCTTTACGATGCGACGAGCGAGTTCACGATCGACATGCGCCGTTCGACGGGCGGGAACGGTGCGCTCTCCGAGATCACGCCCGACTACGGCAACAGCTATACGGAAATCTTCAACACGCGCGTTTCGGACTGGCGGAGCGACAAGATCGTCACGAAGATTGTCCAGCAGTACCGCGTGAAGCACCCTTCCTCGACGACATCCGAAGAGGAGATTCTTGAGACGCTGGTCGGTTCGAAACTCGACCTTCAGCGCAACTCGCGCATCATCTCCATTACCGTCCGGTCGGGCGACCCGAACCTTGCGGCAAACCTGGCGAACGCCTATGCGGAGGCGATTGAGGCCTTCACGGACGACGAGAACAAGATCCGCTGCGACAAGGCGGTGGCCGACATCCACCAGAACGTGGAACGGCGTCGCCGCGACGTGGACAAGATTGCGAAGAACCTGCTTGACTTCCGGACGGCGAACAAGGTGGACAACCTGCGTTCTTCCCGCGATACGATCCAGCAGGGTCTTTCCAAGACGACGAGCGACATTCTCGCCCTTGAGACGGAGGAATCCCAGTTGGTCGAGTGGGAGAAGATGCTCGCCGAGGTGCAGAAGAACCCGGAGACCTACGGCAACCTCTCGACGGGCGTTCCCCGTGCGCAGGAGATTGCGACCGAGTACCGTGCGTTCCAGGATGCTTCGAGCGACTACCAGACGCTTCTCGTCGCCTACACCGAGAACCACCCGGAGGTAATCGCCCGCAAGAAGGTTCTCGACATCTCCCGCCAGCGGTTTCTCGATGCGGCGGCGCGCGCCCTCCTGACGGGCCGCTCGATGCTGAAGGTCGCCCGAAGCCAGCTCGTCAACCTCCGCGCGAAGCAGGAAGACCTCCGCTCCGAACTCGCGTCCGTCGAGCAGCGCATCGTGCTCGCCGAATCGGGGCTCTCGCAGCTGGAGGCCGAATACGACGTCGCGAACGAGGTGCTGAAGGGTCTTATCCTCAACGAGAACGAGGCGCGGCTTGCGGCGGAAACGAACAACGAAATCGTCCGCGTGGGCCGTCCGGCGGCAGTCCCGCAGAAGCCGGTTCTGCCGAATCCGTTCGTCATCTTCGGCGTGGGCATCGCGCTCTCCCTCGCGTTCGGGTTTCTCTTCGTGCTGGTGATGGACAACCTTGAGGATACGGTCGTCAACCTCGCCGACATCGAGAGCCGCCTGTCGCTGAAGGTGCTGGCCGTCCTGCCGCACGTCCGTCGCAAGAAGCGCGAGCAGGTCGCCCGCTTCACGGTTGAGGACAAGTATTCGCAGTTCTCCGAAACGGTCGCGGGGCTTCGCAATCTGCTGGATTCGCCGCGCTACGAGTCGCTGTCGCACTGCATGCTCATCATCTCGACCCAGCCGGGCGAGGGCAAGACGATTACCTCGAACTCGCTGGCGATTACCTACGCGCAGACGGGCAAGAAGACGCTTCTTGTGGACTTCGACCTGCGCCGACCGCGTGTGGCTTCCGTGTGGGGCATCAAACTTGACCGCGCACACAGTTTCTCCCACGCCCTACAGGAGGCGGGCGACGGGAAGAAGCCCGATTTTGCCGCACTTGTGAACCACACCTCCGTCAACGGGCTGGACATGATTTCGTCGCTGCCGCCCGACGGCATCTCGCCCTCGACGATTCTCGGCTCGAAGGTCGTCGCGGACTTCTTCGACTGGGCGCGGGCGAACTACGAGCGGATTATTGTCGATTCGCCGCCGTTCGGCCTGGTGGGCGACGTCGTGTCGCTCGCGATGCTCGTCGATTCGGCGATCATCATGTGCTGCCCCGACCGGACGCACTTCAAGCCGATTCAGTACTGTTCGCGGTGCCTGACCGAGGCGGGCGCGAACATCCTCGGCGTGGTCGTGAACGACGTCGAACTTTCGAGCGCGTCCGCGTTCAGTCCCTCCTCGCACCGCCGCTACGGCTACGGCGGCTACTACGGCTACGGCGGGTATGGCTACGGCGGGTATGGCCACAGTTCGGGCAAGAAGGGCCGGTCGAAAGTCCGCTCGGAAGACGAGGACGAGGAGCAGCCGCACGAATCGGCGAACCAGCAGGAGGAACTCGCGGATGACGAGTAGGAGGTGTATGGTCACGGGCGGGTGCGGATTCATCGGATCCGCCCTCGTCCGTCATCTCGTGCGGGACGAAGGCGCGGCGGTTCTCGTCGTTGACAAGTTGACCTACGCGGGCGTTCCCGAATCGCTGGCGGAAGTCGAGGGACGCTACGAGTTCCTGAGGGCGGACATCTGCGACCAGGCGGCGATGGAGCGCGCCTTCGAGACCTTCCAGCCCGACACCATCTTCCATCTCGCGGCGGAATCGCACGTGGATCGCTCGATTGACGGCCCCGGCGAGTTCATCCGGACGAACGTCGTCGGCACGGCGACGCTTCTGCAGGTCGCGCTCGCGTGGTGGCGAAAGCACCCGGACTTCGTCTTCCAGCACATCTCGACGGATGAGGTTTACGGTTCACTGGGGGCGGAAGGGTATTTCACGGAGAAAACGCCTTACGCGCCGCATTCCCCGTATTCCGCCTCGAAGGCGGCGAGCGACCATCTCGTTCGGGCGTGGCATGATACGTATGGTCTGCCGACGCTGATCACGAACTGCTCGAACAACTACGGGCCGTATCACTTCCCTGAGAAACTGATTCCGCTCGTCATCCTCAACTGCCTCGACGGCAAGCCGCTGCCCGTCTACGGGAAGGGGGCGAACGTCCGGGACTGGCTGTATGTCGAGGACCACGTGCGCGCGCTCTGCCTCGTGAACGAGAAGGGGCGGCATGGCGAGACCTACAATGTCGGCGGGCACAACGAGCGGACGAACCTCGAGGTCGTCCAGACCGTGTGCGCGATTCTCGACGAGTTGCGTCCGCGTGCGGAAGGCAGGTATGCGGACTTGATAACCTTTGTCGCCGACCGGCCGGGGCACGACCTTCGCTATGCGATTGACCCGACCAAGCTGATGACCGAACTCGGCTGGAAACCGCTTGAGAACTTCGAGAGCGGCATCCGCAAGACGGTGCAGTGGTATCTTGACAACGAGTGGTGGTGGAAGCCGATTCACGAGAAGCGCTACGCGGGCGAACGCCTCGGCCGGGCGAAGTGAGGGAGTTCGCATGAAGAGGGTGTTCATCGATGGTTCGGCCGGGACGACGGGGCTTCGCATTCGCGAACGGCTGGCGGCGCGGCGGGATCTTGAACTCGCTGTTCTCCCGGAGGAACTGCGCAAGGATGCGTCCGCCCGGCGCGATGCGCTGAACGCGGCGGATGTCGCCTTCCTGTGCCTTCCCGATGCGGCGGCGGTTGAGTCCGCCCGGATGGTGGAGAACCCGAAGACGGTCGTAATCGACACCTCGACGGCGCACCGCACGGCGGATGGCTGGGAATACGGCTTCCCCGAACTTGCGGGGCGGCGCGAGCGGATTGCCGCGTCCACGCGGATTGCGAACCCCGGCTGCCACGCGAGCGGGTTCATTGCGCTCGTCGAGCCGCTCGTGCGCACGGGACTGCTTTCGGCGGATGTTGTGCTTTCGGCGTTCTCGCTTACGGGGTATTCGGGAGGCGGAAAGAAGATGATCGCCGACTACGAAACCGCCGCGACGCCGCTCCATCGGGGCGGGCGGCAGTATGCCCTCGGCCAGACCCACAAGCACCTCCCCGAAATGGTCAAGGTCTGCGGGCTTTCCGTTGCGCCCGTCTTCTCGCCAATCGTCGTGCCGTGCTACAGCGGGATGGAGGTGACTGTTCCGCTCTTTGCAAGGGACGTGAAGGGGACGGTTGAGGACGTGAAGCGCGCGTATGCGGACTGCTACCACACGGGGCTCGTCCGTTTCGCGGCGGATCCGTCGGAAGGCGGCTTCCTCTCCTCGGCGGCGCTTTCGGGGCGCGACGACATGGAAGTTTCCGTCTACGGAAACAGGGAACGCCTTCTTCTCGTGGCCCGCTTCGACAACCTGGGCAAGGGTGCGTCGGGCGCGGCGATACAGAACATGAACATCGTCATCGGTGCGGATGAACGCACGGGACTGATTACTACGGAGGACTGAAATGAAGACCGAATACTGGGAGAATCCCTGCGGGGGCGTTGGCAAGATGAAGATTGAGAAGATTCTCGATGCGGACATCCTGAAGGACAAGAACGGACTCTACGCCCGCGTCACGCTGCCGCCGGGTGCGTCGCTCGGTCATCACGAGCACCACGGCAACGGCGAGAGTTATTTCATCCTTTCGGGCGAGGGCGCGTATGAGGATAACGGCGCGGTTCGCACGGTGAAGCCGGGCGATGTGACGTGGACGCCCGACGGTTCGGGCCACGGCATCAGCAACGCGGACGGCACGGAAGACCTCGTCTTCATCGCCCTCATCGTCAATTCGTGATGGCCGAACGGCGGGCGAGCGAGGAACTGAACCGGGCGAACAATGCGTTCGACAACCGGCTTCGGCCCGTCGACTTCGACGGCTTCGTCGGCCAGGCGAAGATACGCGACCGCCTGATGCTCGCCGTGCAGGCGGCGAAGGATCGCGGCGAATCGCTCGACCACGTCCTCTTTTCGGGCCCGCCCGGCCTCGGCAAGACGACGCTCTCCTACATTCTTGGCGAGGCGATGGGCGTTCACGTGAAGACGACGTCGGGGCCCGTCATCACAAAGCCGGGCGACCTTGCGGGGCTTCTGACGTCGCTCGAACCCGGCGACATCGTCTTCATCGACGAAATCCACCGCATGGCGAAGACGGTGGAGGAATATCTCTACAGCGCGATGGAGGACTACGCCATCGACATCATGATCGACCAGGGGCCGAATGCGCGGAGCGTCCGCCTCGAGCTGCCGCGCTTCACGCTCGTCGGGGCGACGACGCGCATCGGATTGATTGCCGCGCCCCTGCGGGCGCGGTTCGGCCTTGTGAACCGACTCAACTACTACCTGCCGGAGGAACTCGCCGAGATTGTGGCGCGGAGTGCGGCGAAACTGGGCGTGGATATTGACGTGGGCGGTGCGGCGGAAATCGCCCGCCGGGCGCGCGGCACGCCGCGAATCGCCAACAACCTCCTGCGCCGCGTGCGCGACTATGCGCAGGTGAAGGCCGGGAACTTCATCACGGGCGATGTGGCGCGTGAGTCGCTGAGCCTTCTCGAAATCGACCCGCACGGGCTGGACGAGATGGATCGCAAGGTTCTGGAGACGATTTGCCTGAAGTTCGGCGGCGGCCCCGTCGGGCTTTCGACGATTGCCGTTTCGGTCGGCGAGGAACCCGATACGATTGAGGAGGCGTACGAGCCGTTCCTCATCATGGAGGGCTATCTCGAACGCACGCCGAAGGGGCGCGTCGCAACGGCTCTCGCCTATGCGCGGCTTGGTCTCGCGGACGACCGGGCGCACTGAGGGGACGGCCACCCATGGACGGAGAATCGCCAGTCGTTGCATCCCCGAAGACTGTCGCCGTTTATTGCGGGGCGCGGCACGCGCTGCCCATTTACGAGGCGGCGGCCGCGAACCTCGGGCGACTGCTGGCGGAGAAGGGCCACCGCCTGATTTACGGCGGAAGCGACGCCGGCACGATGGCGACGCTGGCAAACGCATTCCTCGATGCGGGCGGCTATGCGATCGCCGTTTCGTGCGAGGGCGTCTGCAACCATACGCCGATTAATGCGCGTTGTCAGGAAAAGCACGTGATGAGAGACCTTGCCGAGCGCAAGGCGTATATGTATCGCCATGCGGACGCGGCGATTGCCCTGCCGGGTGCAATCGGCACGCTGGACGAAATCTTCGACTTTGCCGCGAGGCGGAAGTTCGAGTTCCCGTCCATTCGCCTGGGCCTGCTGAACGTGAACGGCTTCTACGACCCCATCCTTCTGATGCGGGAGAAGATTCGCAACGCGGGGTTCATCGAGCGGTGGGGGACCGGCGGCATGATTATCCACTCCGACCCCGAATACCTGCTTCGCAAGTTGCTCTCCACCCCGCCGCCGGGATGCGAACCGGAGAAGGGCGAGATTTGATACAATATGCCGCCAAAAACGAAACTACGATAGTATCATGAAGAAACATCCGTTCGCGCTCCGCCGCCTCACCTCCATCGCCGTCAGTTCCTTCGTCGCCGGCATTCTGATTTCCCTTGGTGCGACCGTCTTTCTCGGCATTCGCCAGGGCGGGCACTCCTTTGGCTTCCACATCGTCGGGGCGGTCTTCTTCACGCTCGGGCTCTACATCATCATCCACTGGAAGTTGTGGCTCTTCACCGGAAAGGTCGGGTTCGTCGCGGACTACAAGCCGCGCTTCTGGATTTCGCTTTTCGTCTGCCTTTTCTGCAACCTGATCGGGGCGGTCGCCTTCCCCGCCCTCATCAAGATGACGCGCCTTTACGCGCAGATTGAGACGGCGGCGAAGCCGCTCGTCGCCGCGAAACTGAATGACGCGCCGCTTTCCGTCTTCATCCTCAGCATCATGTGCGGCGTGCTGATTTACATTGCGGTGAAAGGCCACGCCAACTTCTCCTACCCGCTTGCGAAGACGATTGCCGTCTTCCTTGCGATTCCGACCTTCATCATGTGCGGCTTCGAACACGTCATCGCCAACGCGGCATACTTCACCTACGCCCACGTTCTCTCGTGGAAGGTCGTCTGGTACTTCGTGCTGATGGCCGTCGGCAACGGCATCGGGTCGATCGGCCTTGCCTGGCTCTACGAAAAGCAAATCCAACTCGCCCGCCGCAAGCCGCTGTGCCTGCGCCGGGCGTAGGGCGCGACCTCAGTAGCCGAGGTCTTCGTCAACGAGGATGACGAGGGTCGGGGTCGCCGTGGGGCGGCGTTCGAAGATGGCGATGACCTTGCAGATCCTGTCGGGCGAATCGCAGTCCGCGCAAACTCCCGTGAGGGCGCAGGGCGTGCGCTTGCCGAGGCGGCGGCAGTTCGGCGGGCAGGCGCACCTGCGGATTCGGGCAATCGCTGCGTCCACGCCGCCTTCCACAAGTTTGTTGCGCCCGACGACGTAGACGACGCGCTTCGGACCCGAAATGGATGCCGCCACGCGGTTGCCGCGCCCGTCGATGTTGACGATCCGCCCGTCCGTCGTCAGGGCGTTGGCGCTCAGGAGGAAGAGATCCATTTCCAGGGCGTGGTCGCGAATCTCCTTGCCGGCCGCCGCCAGCCGTTCGCGCACGCCGAGGGCCTTGACGGTCTCGCTGCCGCCCCAGCCGACGGATGCCGCGCCTTCCGCCTCCTTCATGACGAGGGCTGCCGCCTCCTCATGCGAAGCCGCAAACGCGACTTCAAACCCACGCCTTTTCAGGCCTTCCGCCGTCTTTTCCATCAGTTCTGTCATTTTCGTTTCTCCTTTTGCCCGTATTATAGCATAGCGGCTCGAGCTTTTACAAGACGGTTAACGAGATTCCCGCGTTAAGGAGTACGGCAAAGCCCGCGTCTGGCCTCCTCAGGGAGCGCGGCGAAATCCCTCAGGGAGCGTTGGCGTACTCAATATATGGCCACGGCGTACTTAATATATGGCCACGGC
>CAVAHB010000148.1:0-12072 GCA_963588415.1 Faecalibacterium sp. CAG:74 | reverse complement strand
GAGCGATGGCACTCATCTACGATAATTAAGTCAAAATAATCGTGCGGCAATTTGACGCTTCCGTCCAACCCCGCAAGCGTGATTTGGGGTTGAGCATTAGAATCTAATGCGTCAACATCATCCGCCTCATCTTCTTCATCGCCCTCAGCGAGCACGCCCCCTGTCAACGCCGCGTAAAGGCGTTGAATCGTTGAGATTGTCATTTCCAGGTTTTGGCTTACCGTCGAGGCGCGGAGAATGTCGGTCGCATAGATAGAAGTAAAGGCATCACCATTGCTCGTTAAACAAAAACGCCCAAACTCGCCGAGAGCCTGTCGCCCGAGGTTTATGCGGTCAACAAGAAAGAGCACGTGCTTAAACTTCGCGTAGGTCATCAGACGATACGCGACACAACACGCCGTGTAAGTTTTGCCCGCCCCCGTGGCAAGCGTAATCAGCGCACGGCGCTTCCCTTTCTTTAGCGACGCTTCAAGATTGGCAATCGCCTCGAACTGGCAACGGCGCAAACCCTTCGGCGACAGGGCAGGAAGCGCGGCATAACGCGAAACCGCCGATTCCATCGACACGGATGCCAGCATTTCCTTCGGCGACAGAATCGCCCGCACGGGAACGTAATCCACGTCCGCACCGTCAATTCTAAGATACGTCGTCCCGCCATTCGAGAGATAGACGATCGGCAGCGGATTCGCCCATGCCTTCATCCACGGCAGAAGCGTATGCGCATACGCCTCGGCCTGTTCGGCGACCGTGCGCTGTATTTCCGCATCGTCAAGATCGGTCTCCGCCCGCTTCGCCTCGATGACGGCGAGCGCCTTGCCATCGATGAAGAGAACGTAATCCGCGCGGTGACTTCCTTCCGTCGGGGTCTCGCAAACCGCGCACGGCTCCGACGGAAGAAAATCCTCGCGGCGGACGACCTTCCAGCCCGCATCCTCCAGCATTTGGTCAATCTTCCGCCTCACCCTTTCTTCGGGCTTCAGACATTCCGCAATTTTGTCGGATTCCGTCATCCGCAAGACCCCTACGAGAAGAGTTTTGCGAGTTTTTCCAGCTGGCGAACCTTCTCCCGGTTCTCCTCGAGTTTCCGCCGCGCTTCGGCGACGACCGCCTCGGGTGCGTGGGCGACGAAGTTTTCGTTCGCGAGTTTCGCCTCGGAGGACTTGATGAACCCGGCGAGTTTCGCAAGTTCGCCGGCAATCCGCTTCGCTTCCGCCGCACGGTCGACGAGCCCCTCGAGCGAGAGGTAGACCGTGCCGAATGCGGTCATCTTCGAGGGCATCGGCAGGTCGCTGCCCGCCGCGGCGAAATCGACGGATTCCGCCCGCATCGCCTTCTTCAGCGTCTCGGTTTCGCCGCGCGCCTTCGCGTCGTCCGTCGCAATCGTCACGCGGACGAATGCGGCGGGCGGAACCTTGTATTCGGCGCGGAGGGCGCGGAGGGCGGTGATCGCCTCGCGCTTCTCGTTCACGAAGTCGTAGGTCGCGGCGGAAAGCCCCCACGCCGCCTTTTCCGCGTCCGTATAGCCGGTCGGGAACGCCGCGCGCATGATGGATTCGCCGTCCTTCAGGTAGCCGAGCTGGTGCGCGACCTCCTCGGTGACGAACGGCATGTAGGGGTGCAGAAGGCGGAGCGCCTTGTAGAAGACGTCCTTCAGGATTGCGAACGCGACGGACTTGTCGGGCGCATCCTTCGCATATTCCACATACCAGTCGCAGATCTGCGTCCAGAAGTAGTCGTAGACGGCGAGCGCACCATCCTGAATGCGGTACTGTTCGAGGATTTCGCCGAGGCGGCGGCAGGCGAGATCCGTCGCCCAGAGAATGTGCTTCTCGTCCGCCGTCAGGTCATCCGCCTTGAGCGAGGCGACGGCGGGGACGTCGCCGAGGGCGGCGAGGTTCATTTCGAGGAAGCGCGCCGCGTTCCAGATCTTCGTGCAGAAGTTGCGCCCGATTTCGAACTTCTCCTTGTTCACCTTCGTGTCGCAGTCGAGCGAGGTGATGAGGGCGATCGAGAAGCGGAGCGCGTCCGCCGAATACATGTCGATGAGTTCGAGCGGGTCAAGGGAGTTGCCGAGGGACTTCGACATCTTCCGGCCCTGCGCGTCGCGCACGATGCCGTGGATGATGATGTTCCTGAACGGCGGCCTGCCCATGAAGTGGATGCCGGCCATCATCATGCGGGCGACCCAGAAGAAGATGATGTCCTGCGCCGTCACGAGGTCGGTCGTCGGATAGTAGTAGTCGAGATCCTTCGTCTTCTCCGGCCAGCCAAGGGTGGAGAACGGCCAGAGCCACGAACTGAACCAGGTGTCGAGCACGTCTTCGTCCTGCTTCAGGTCTCCCATTCCGAGGTTCTCGCAGCCGGGGATCTGCCGCGCCTTGGCGAGAGCCTCCTCCGGGGTCGGCGCGACGACGAGTTTCGGCTCTTCGCCTTCCGCCGCCGGCAGATAGTAGGCCGGTATGCGGTGACCCCACCACAACTGCCGCGAAATGCACCAGTCCTGAATGTTTTCCATCCAGTTGAAGTAGATTTTCGACCAGCGGTCGGGCACGAAGCGAACCGAGCCGTTCTTCACCGCCTCGATGGCCGGCGCGGCGAGCGGCTTCATCTTCACGAACCACTGCTTCGAGAGGCGCGATTCAACCGTCTCGTGGCAGCGGTAGCAGTGGCCGACCTGGTTGTCGATGTCCTCGATGTGGTCGAGATAACCGCCCGCCTCCAAGTCGGCGACAATCGCCTCGCGGCACTTGAAGCGGTCCATCCCCGCATACTTCGCGCCGGCGAGTTCGTTCATCGTCCCGTCGCCGTTCATGATGTTGATCTGGGCGAGGTCGTGGCGTTTGCCGACGAGGAAGTCGTTCGGGTCGTGCGCGGGCGTAATCTTGACGATGCCCGTGCCGAACTCGCGGTCCACGTAGTCGTCGGAGATGACGGGTATCTCGCGCCCCGTCAGCGGCAGGACGACGCGCTTGCCCACGAGGTGCGCATACCGCTCGTCCTTCGGGTTCACCGCGACCGCCGTATCGCCCGGAAGCGTCTCGGGGCGCGTCGTCGCAACCATCACGTAGTCCGCATACGGCTCGCCCGTCACACCCTTCGCCGACCCGACGACGGGATAGCGCACGTACCAGAAGTGGCCGTGGTTCGGCTCGTGCTCGACTTCGTCGTTCGCGAGCGCCGTGCCGCAGCGCGGACACCAGTTGACGATGTAGTTCCCCTTGTAGACAAGCCCTTCGTCGAAGAGCTGGGTGAAGACCTTCGCGACCGCCTTCGAGCACCCCTCGTCGAAGGTGAAGCGCTCGCGCCGCCAGTCCGTCGAATTGCCGAGCATGCGTTGCTGGTGGACGATCGTGCCGCCATACTGCCGCTTCCATTCCCACACGCGCTCGACGAACGCCTCGCGCCCGAGATCCTGACGGCGCTTGCCCTCCTTGCGCAGAGCCTTCTCGACGACGTTCTGGGTGGCGATGCCGGCGTGGTCGGTCCCGGGAAGCCACAGCACGTTCCGCCCCTGCATCCGACGCCAGCGCACGAGAATATCCTGAATCGTCTGGTTCAGCGCGTGGCCCATATGGAGGATGCCCGTCACGTTCGGCGGCGGAATGACGACCGAATACGGCTCGCCCTTGCTCGGCTCGTCATGAAAACAGCCGCTCTTCTCCCAAATCGGATACCACTTGGCCTCGGCGGCCTTTGCGTCGTAATGCTTGTCCATCATAGTGCGTTTTTACCTCTTTTGGCGCATATTATATCATATTCGGAAAACTGGCGAATGGTCTTGCATCCCCGAAGTCCACCCGCTTTCCGTCGGGTCGGCTTTAGACGGGACTGACAAAACGGACAAGATTGCGGGCGGCTGCAAAACCGGCCATCTTGTCCGGTCACGCGGTGCGTGACTGCGCCGCGCCCTACCAAATGCCCTTGGCGCGGCGGATGTACATCGTCAGGCCGACCGCACGGGCGGCGCGGCAGAGTTCCTCGTAGGGACGATCCACGACGTCGACGAAGCCGATTTCATACGCCTCGCCGTCGCCGCGCCCGAGCAGGGGCTGGTCGCGATACTGGAACCAGTGGCAGCCGACGATCAGCGGATGCTGCAGACACCCCTGCACGAACCGCGCAAAACTCCGCGCCCGCTCGCGCTGATTCCACACGGGGGCGAGCCCCGGCTTGAACATCCCCCGGTCGTACACCCCGAAGTGGAACTCGCCGACGAGAATCGGCTTCTCGTTCCCGTCTGAGAACATCCGTTCCGAGAGGTTGTAGACCGAGTTCGCGTAGGCGTTCACCGTGATGACGTCGCAATACTTCGCCGCCGTGCGCCACAGGATGCCCTCCTGGCGGAAGCCGACGAAGCGCGAGCCGAGGTAGAGTTTGCCGGGGGCCGCCTTCGCCAGTTCCTCGCGGCAGATTCGGAAGTAGAGGTCGAGATACGGCGCGGCGGTTTCCCCGCCCACGTTGGGAATCCACTTCTGGAACTGCAGTTCGTTGTCGATGAAGAAGCCGATGCACATCGGGTCTTTCGCCGCGTGTTGCAGGGAGGCATCGGACGCGAACTTGGCGCGAATCGCCGTGCGCATCGTCTCCTCGAAGTTCGGGGCGGTGAAGTCGTAGATGTGGTATTTCGCGTGGCGCGGCACGCCTTTGCCGCGCTCCAGCACGCACGCGACGTACGGCTTCTTCGACATCATGCCGAGTTCGGGTGCGCTCCAGTTGCCAATCGTGTTCAGTCCCCACGAATCGAACCGCTTCAGCACGAAGTCGAAGTAATCCGCCGCGAAGTCCTTCTTGCCGAACTTCTTCTCAAGGTTCCAAATCGTGAACGCCATCTTGCCGTCGGACGGGATTTCGCCCTGATACCAGTCGCGGTGCTTCGATGCGTCCGTGACGTCGGTCATGATTCGCGTGACGTCCAGACCGACGGAGAAGAAGAGGCGGCCTTCGGGCGTGACGAGCCACCACCGGCCGTCCACCTTCTCGGTGCGGAAGTTGCCCGTCGCGGCGAGTTGCGGGCCGTCCTTCCAGCCCCCGAAGCGATCCCACGACGCGGGCGCGGGCTCGAGGGCCTTGCGTTCCGCCGCGAGGTCGGCAGCGAGTTCCCCGTCCGTATGCACCTTCTCCGGCCATTCGGCGTGGGCGAACTGCCCGTACTTGTCGATGAACGGCACGTATTTCTCGGGCGGAACGAAGCGGTTCGTCTCCGGCTCGCCCTCGAGGCGCAGGTTCGAGAGCCGCAGTTCGGCGAGACCCTCCACTTCGTCCTCGTAAGGCCACTGCATCTTCAGCTGGACGGACGTGACGTGCTTCGTGTCAAGCACGTAGGGGCCGTGCGCGTTCTCGGGCGCACCGTAGACTTCGGGGTGCGTGAGGAGGAGTTTCATCGTGCGCTTTTCGCCCGGATTCAGCCCGATTCCGGTATTGACGGAGCGGTTCTTCTTGGCGATTGCGGTGGCGTGGTCGCCCGAATCGCCGTCCGCCGCGCCGGCCGAAACGTGCAGCGTGAGCCGCGCCTGCCGCGTCTTCGAGAGGTTCTCCACGTCCACGGCGAGATACTTCGCGCCGGAGAAGTCCGCCGCCGGGACGGGATCCCAGCGCAGGCCGGAATCCCACTCGGCGCTCGGCAGGTCGAGCCGCACCTGATTCGGTGCCTCCGGGGTCAGCCGTGCCCTGTACATGGGCTTGAAGTCGCTCAGGGAAACCGCCGCGAGCGCGGCCAGGAGAAGTCCGCAGCCTGTCATGTCGGGAAGTCCTCAGTGGATGCGGATGATGAGGCCGCTGTTCTGCTGGGCCTCGTAGCACCCGATGTCAATCGCCTTGCCGAAGACGCGCGGATTCCCCGCGAGATCGACCGCCGCCGCGTAGGACGGATTCACGCCCCTGTTCGCGAGAATCGTGCCCGGCCTCGGCGTGAAATCGCCGCCCTCGAAGTCCTTGAACATCGTCTTCACGTCGCCAAGAGTGAAGCCGGTCGAGTTGGCATGGAAGGCCGTGCGATTCGGCGCGACGTCCGCCACACAGTTATAGACCTTCGTATAACCCGTCAATGTCGCGCTCGAAAACGCATTCGACGCCGTCTGCCAATTGCCGGCGATGACGCAGTTGCGGAATGTCGTGTACCACGACGAATCGCTCCACACGCCCGCCGACGTCGTAATCGCACCCTGAACGACGTTCGAGACAATCGAGCAGTTCTCAATGACGGCCGTGTCGTTGTCGCCGCCGACTTGAAGCCCGGCTGAGCCGCGCACGGGCGTGTCCCCCGACGTGACGTACGTGTTATACGCAATCAGCGTGTTGTCGAGACGCCCTTTCGAGCCGTAGGAGATGAAGACGGCGCCGCCAGCGCCCCAGCTGTCCTTCGCCGTGCCGGAGACGAGGTTGTTCGTGACCCAGCAATGCGTCAGGATGCCGTGTCCGGCCAGTTCGACTCCGCCGCCGCCGCCGTTCCCGCCATTTATTGTGATCTGTCCGTGGCGGATGACGCAGTTCGAGACGACGCCTCCGCCGAGGCGCAGGTTGCCGCCGGACTGATTGTAGACGCGTCCGCCCGCCATCGTCAGGTTTTCGATGCGCGCGCCGTCGTGGGAGACCTCGAACACACGCTTGTATTGACTGTTGGAAGTCGCCGTCGCCGTGTTCGAGACGACCACGTCGTCAGGGGTCTCGCCCATACCACTCACGGTGACGGCACTTGAAATCGTCTGCTGGGAACTAACCGTATAAAGCCCGGGCGCAAGACGCACCTCGCCCGTCTTTCCGCTGTGAATCGCAAGCGCGGCGGGAAGCGTCGTCAGCCCCGTCTCCTTCGTCGCATACGGAATTTGCGGAGTCGCGTCCGCGTTCACCCAGACGACATCATAGACCACCACATAGTCCGTGCGCGACTGCGTGAACGTCGCCGAACCGCTCGTCGCAGTCAATTTGACGGTGTAGAGGCAACAGCCTGTCGAATAGGCGTGAGAGACGGTCGGCTCCGTCGTTTCGACCGAATCCGTGCCGTCGCCGAAGTCCCACGAATACGTGACGTCGCCCTCGCCATTCGCGGAATAGGCGGTGAAGACGACTTCATCTCCCGGATGCTCAAACCCGCCGAGAGCCGCGCTGAACGTCGCGTAGAACGTCTCAGGCTGATATTCGTAGCAGCCGATGTCAATCGTGCCGACGGTGCGCGGAGCGCCCGCGATGTCGGTTTCGCTCGCATCATGGCGGCGCGGGTCGCTCACGCCCGCTTCAGCCAACGCCCCACCCGCCGACGGCCGGTAGTCTGCGTTCGCGTAATCGGCAAACGCCGAACTGTCGATCAGCACGAGTCCGGGGAAACGCCCCGCCGTGAAATCCTTCGTTCCGCTTTCAATTGCATTGTTCCAGAACTGCGCCGAACTCCCGTTGGGAATGTTCCCAGCCCAGTTGTTGCTCGAACCGCCGACGGTCTGGTTGCCGAAGACAATCGAATTGTAGATATACTGAACGTTCGACCACGCCCAAAGCCCGTAAACCTTGTTGCCTACAATCGTCATGTTATACAGATGGCTGGTGGCCGTGAGAACCACGCCTCCGCACGAACTGCCGGTTACAAGGCAATCTTCAACCCGGGCGGATCCCGAATAACTGACGGCAAGACTGGCCGCATTCGGATCGGCCTCGTATTCGTGAACGCCTCCGATCAATGAGCAACGTGACAGGCGAGATGCGTTCGACATACAGACATTTGCACCGACCTTCCCCTTGACAGACCGAATCGTGCCGTCGCTGATTGTCGAGTCCTCAAGCACCGACCCCGAACCAGCCAAAAGGACGTTGCCGCCGTTGTCGCCCGCCGAACCGCCGGATATGTGGCAGTTCCGAATCAAGACGGCCTGACTGTCGTAAGCGTAAATGTTGCCTCCCTGCCCCGTGACCTTGCCATCGCGAATCACGCAATCGACGAGCGAACCTCCCGACATCTCAACCGCGCCGCCCTTGTCCGCCATAAGTTCGGAATTGCCGACAATCGTCAGGTTGCGGATAACTCCCGTGGGCGTCGTTCGGATGGTGCGCTTGCTCTCCCCCGGCTTGATGACGACATCGTCGCGGGTCTCCCCTTTACCAATCAGAGTGCACTTGACCTGAGGTCCCCATTCTGCATCCGTCGGATACTCGCCGGGCAACATGTAGACAACGTCCCCCGCAACCGCCGCCGAGACCGCCTTGTCAACCGTCGCGAACGCCGTCTCCTCCGTCGTGCCATCGTTCGCGTCCGCACCCGTCGTCGAAACGTAGTAGTCGGTTGCGAATGCGAACGAGCCGCAAAGCAATGCCAAAGTCAATGTGCCGCACCTGCCAATCACGATCTTCTGCATGGTCTTATCTCCTCAATAGGGGTTATGATTGATGATAGTTTAGCAAATGCGCCTACCCCCCCCCTAACCAAAACCGCAAGTGCCGTCTAACCATTTCCGCTTGCCTTGCGGCGCGTCTTTATGGTAAACTTATTCCCGTCGATGGATACCGTCCTCTTCATAACCGATCTCAACGCCCGTTCCCGCGTCTACCAGTATGCGGGAGCGCGGGAGGTGCTTGCCGCCGCCGGCAAGCGGATCGAAGAGATTGAGGTCCTGCGCCTCACCGAACCGATTGAGAAAAGCGTCGCCTACTGGAAGCCGTGCGGCATCATCCTCGAGGGCGGCGCGGGCGAATCGCCGATTCCCCCCGAACTCCTGCGCGGCATTCCCGTCGCGCATCTCGACCCGCCCGACGGACGGCTGGCGGACCCGGCGGCGTTCACCGTCCTGAACGATTCGGAGGCGATCGCCGACCTCGCCTTTCAGGAACTCGTGCGGTGCGGCTGCGAGTCGTTCGCGTTCATCGGGTGGAATCCCACCGTCGGCTGGAGCGACAGGCGCAAAACCCGTTTCGCCGCGCGGGTCGCCGCACGCGGCAAGCCCTGCGCCGTCCTCTCGGACGCGCTCACCTTCGGCAACAAGACGGAGTTCGCGGAGCGGGTGAAGCCCTTTCTCGCAGAACTGCCGCGCGGCTGCGGTCTCTTCGCGGTGAACGACGCCTACGCGGCGGACGTGCTCGACGTCTGCGCGGCGGCGGGCCACGCCGTGCCGGGCGACTTCATGCTCGTCGGCGTGGACGACGACCCCGCCTTCTGCGACCACACCCACCCCTCGCTCACGAGCGTCCGCCCGAGTTTCCGCACGAGCGGACGGCTCGTCGCCGAACTCCTCCTGCGACAAATCGCGAACCCCGCCCTTCCGCCGCAGAAGTTGACCTACTCGCCGCTCGGCCTCACCCAGCGCCTTTCGACGCGCAAACTGTCGAACCCGTCCGATGCAATCGGCACGGCGCTCGACTACATCCGCCGCGAGGCCTGCGCCGGGCTGACGGCGGCGGACGTGGTGAAGTTCCTCAATCTCCCCGAACGCACGGCTGAAAGCCGCTTCAAGGCCGCGACGGGGCGGCGAATCATCGACGAAATCGTCTCCGTGCGCCTCGAACACGTCTTCGACCTTCTCAAGAAGCCGAACCAGACGATCGAGCCGATCGCCAACCTCTGCGGCTGGAGTTCGTCAATCTACCTGAAGCGGCTCTTCAAGGCGCGAACCGGCCTGACGATGAGCGAATGGCGCGAACGCCACCTCGCCAAGCGCGGCTGATGCGCGAAAGCCGGGACTAGTTTACCACACCTTGCAAAAAGATTGCGGACACCCTTCCGGATGTCCGCAGTTTTTCGTTGTTTCACGTGCGGAAACTTACATCATGCCGCCCATGTCGGGCGCACCGCCGTGTCCGCCACAGCCGCAGGCATCCTTCTTTTCGGGAATGTCCGTGACCATGCAGTCGGTCGTGAGCAGCAGCCCCGCAATCGACGCGGCGTTCTGCAGCGCCGAACGCGCAACCTTCGCCGGATCGACGACGCCCGCCTTGATGAGGTCGCAGTATTCGCCCGTGCGGACGTTGTAGCCGTTCGTGCCCGTCGCCTTCTTGACGTTGGCGATGACGAGCGCGGCTTCCTGACCCGCATTGTTGACGAGTTTGCGCAGGGGAGCCTCGACCGCACGCTCGATGATCTTCGCACCGACCAGTTCGTCGCCCTCGAGATCGAGGGCCTCGATGGCCTTCTGGGCGCGGAGATAGGCAACGCCGCCGCCGGGAACGATGCCCTCTTCAACCGCCGCGCGGGTGGCGTGGAGAGCGTCGTCGACGCGATCCTTCTTCTCCTTCATCGCCGCCTCGGTGGCCGCGCCGACCTTGATCAGCGCAACGCCGCCCGCCAGCTTGGCGAGACGCTCCTGCAGTTTCTCGCGGTCGTAGTCGGAGGTCGTCTCCTCGATCTGCTTCTTGATGATCGCAACGCGCGCCTCGATGTCGGCCTTCTTGCCAAGGCCTTCGACGATGGTCGTGTTGTCCTTGTCGACGACGACCTTCTTCGCACGGCCGAGATCGGTCAACTGGACGTTCTCCAGCTTGATGCCGAGATCCTCGCTGATGAGCTTGCCGCCCGTGAGAATCGCGATGTCCTCGAGAATCGCCTTCCGGCGGTCGCCGAAGCCCGGCGCCTTGACGGCGCAGACCTGGAACGTGCCGCGCAGCTTATTCACGACGAGCGTCGCAAGCGCCTCGCCCTCCACGTCCTCCGCGATGATCATCAGCGGACGGCTCGTCTTCGCGACGGCCTGAAGCAGCGGAAGCATATCCTGCAGGTTCGAGATCTTCTTCTCGAAGAGCAGGATGAACGGATTCTCGAGTTCGCACTCCATATCTTCGGGCGAAGTCACGAAATACGGCGAGAGGTAGCCCTTGTCGAACTGCATGCCCTCGACGACATCCAGCGTCGATTCAAGCGTCTTCGCCTCTTCGACGGTAATCGTGCCTTCCTTGCCGACCTTGTCCATCGCGTCGGAAATCATCTTGCCGATTTCCGTGTCGCCGTTGGCGGAAATCGTCGCGACCTGCGCGATTTCGTCCGCACTCTTCACCTTCTTCGAGAGTTTGGCAATCGAATCGGTGACGGCGGCCGTCGCCTTGTCGATGCCGGCCTTCAGGGCCATCGCGTTCGCGCCGGCGGTGAGGTTCTTGAGACCCTCGCGGTAGATCGCCTCGGCGAGGAGCGTCGCCGTCGTGGTGCCGTCGCCCGCAACGTCGTTCGTCTTCGAGGCGACTTCCTTCACCATCTGTGCGCCCATGTTCTCGAACGGGTCGGGAAGTTCAATCTCCTTCGCCACCGTCACGCCGTCCTTGGTGATCTGGGGCGAACCGAACTTCTTGTCGAGAATCACGTTCCGGCCGGACGGGCCGAGCGTGGAGGTGACGGCGGACGAGAGTTTCTCAATGCCCGCGAGTATTTTCTGACGCGCATCCGCGTCGAACTTAATCTGTTTAGCCATAACTTCCAATCTCCTGTGACTTCGTTTACTTCTCAATCACGCCCAGAAGGTCCTCTTCGCGGACGAGCTGGAGTTTCTTGCCGTCGATCTTGACTTCCGTCCCGCCGTACTTCGGCAGGAGAACCGTGTCGCCGGCCTTGACGTCGAACGCAATCTCCTTGCCGTCCTTGTCAAGTTTCTTGCCAACGGCAATCACCTTGCCCTGCATCGGCTTTTCCTTGGCCGAGTCGGGAATGATGATTCCGCCGACGGTCTGTTCCTTCTCTTCGATGGGTTCCACGAGCACGCGGTCGCCCAAAGGTCTGATTTTCATTTTGTTTTTCTCCTTTTCTTTGCCTTACGTGAAAACTTGTTGGACTTGTCCGTTTGCCGCCTCACTTCATCGTGAAGTCGGCATCGACGACGTCGTCGCCGTTCTTGCCCTTGCCGGCGTCGTTCGCCGCGCCGCCCTGATCCGGCGGCGGCGTACCCGCGCCCGGATTCGCACCCGCACCCGGCTGACCGCCGGCCGCCTGACCGGCCTGCGCCGAGGCGTACATTTCCTGCGCGACGGGCTCCATCGCCTTCATGAGGGCTTCCTGCTTCGCCTTGATGTCGGCAATCGGCGCGGGCGGATTCTTCGCGAGTTCGTCCTTCAGGGCCTTGAGCGCGGCCTCGACCGGCGCCTTCTTGTCGGCGGCGATCTTGTCGCCCGCGTCCT
>CAVAHB010000147.1:0-40287 GCA_963588415.1 Faecalibacterium sp. CAG:74 | reverse complement strand
CGCGGAGTTCGCAGAGGCGGGCGCGGCGCTTGTTGGCCGTGTTGAGTTGTAGAAATGTAGAGGGGGGCGGGGCAATTGTCCCCAATCCTGTCCATCCTGTCTGAAAAACCGCCGCGCCCCGAACGGCTTTGTTTTTGGTATAATGTCGGCGTCTTGTCGAGGGCAACCGGCGGCGGAACGATTCGTCGCGGCGGAACTTTCGGCGAGACCCATAGGTCGGGAACTGATGCGGCATCCGCCGCGCTCCACCCCGCGACCACCTAACTTTTGTAGCATCAACGCTACACGCTGTTCCAGCGAAATACTTCCACATTTTCATTGGTGAACGGCATGTGAGCGAAGGTGCGCCCGATTGGGCGCATTTTCTCTTCGTGTATTCACCATAGGCCTGTGGAAGGGCTGCGCTGGAGTGCATCAAGAGAAAATGCGCCCTCTTCTTCTGCATCGAACTCCCTCGGCGGCGAATCGCGCGCACGAGGAAATGAACGATGGCAGAAGCAAAAGGAACGAAAAACGGCAACGGCAGGCTCTTGCCCGTGCTGATGACGGCGTCCGTCAATACACGCGGCATGAAGAGCGCAATGTTTACGGCGCGGGAGCGCGAGAAGATGTACGCCGAGACGGTGCGATTCTATCTGGACACCATCTGCCGCGACCCGCGCCAGAAGATCGTCTTCTGCGACAATTCGGGCTGGAATCTCGCGTCCCTCTGCGAGAGGGTCGGGCGGGCGACGGACGCCGTCGAGTGGCTGTCGCTCGACCCGGACGACTTCGACGTCTCGCGCGGAAAGGGCTACAACGAGATGCTCCTCATGACGCAGGCGGTCGAACGGTCGGCGATCCTCCGCGAGGCCGCCGGCTTCTTCAAGGTGACGGGACGCTACCCGATCTACAACCTCGGCTATTTCGTGAAAAAGGCGTCAAAGGCGATTTATGCGGATGGCGTCAAGTGGTATTGCGACATCAAAGACCATCCGATCTACGACTGGCTTCGCCTCGGCTGGAACGGACACGACGCGGACGCGCGGCTCTTCGCCGTCACGAACGACTACTACATGGCGAATCTTGCGCCGCTTGCCTCACAATGCGATGACCACGAGGACGGACGCTCGATTGAGTCCGTTTTCTTTTGTGCGGCGAAAGCGGCCAATCCGACGGACGTCATCGACCGCTTTCCGCGCGAGGCGCACTTCGGAGGAAGGTCTGGACACCGCAATTCTGGCTGCTGGACGTGGAGCGAAGACTACGATTGTCCGCTTGAGCGTGCGAAGCGACTTCTGGGGAACTTCATCCGCATCTTCTTTCCGTGGCTGAAGTTCTAACGGGTTCGCAAGGCCGCCATCCAACTCCCTCTTCCTGAAACGCGATGGCAAGGCCGGGTTCGGGGCGTTTCGGCCTTCGGGACGACTTGGTGACTTGTAAAGGGGATGGGTCAGTAAAAACCCCACCCGCCAGTTGATTTCGACCACTGAACACACAGAAGCCGCTTCGCGGCACACTGAAAACACCGAACCCTACGCCCCAACACCTTCAGTGTGTTCAGTGTCGGCCGAAGGCCGTTCAGTGTGTTTAGTGGTGAAATCCGAGCCGCTGCGGGCGGCTCTCTCGACATCGCCCGCTTCGATCTCACCGCCGCACGGTGTAAATCGCAAGGGAAAGTGACCGATTTTTTGGTATAATACTGGCGATATGAATGTCATCTCTTCATTGGTACTGGCGGCACTCGTTGGCTGGACGGGTGTCGGTAAGGACGATTATCTCGGCGGACGGAAGGTCTCGGCGGGATATTTGCAGGGTAAGGTCGTGCTCGTGAACAAGTGGGGGACGGACGCGGAAAGCCGCGCACAACTGCCGCGACTGGAACAGGTCTGGACAAGTTTCAAGTCGAAGCAGTTCATCCTCCTTGGCAGTTTCTGCGGGAACGACGATGCGGAGGCGCAAAACCTGATCAAGTCCGCCGGGTTGACCTATCCCGTCTACCGGAACGCCGCGCTGGCCTCCAGAGAACCGGAGTTCGAGAAGACGCCCTTCCTCTACGTGCTGGACGCGACGGGTCAGATCGTCTACAGGGGACGCGACGAGCGGTTTGCGGAAGAGGCGGTCGTGAGGGCAATCACCAATCTCGGTGCGCCGCCGACGGCGACATACTGGCAGAAACTCATCGACAGCGAGAAAGAGGTTCTGCCGGGGCGGGCGTATCTGCATCTTACGGAGTTCCGCAAGCGTTTCCCGAAGGAAGCCGCCGCGTATGCCGCGCTTTACAAGGAACTGAAGTCCATCCACGATATCGAGAAACTTGCGAAGATCGTGGAGTTCGCACGCCGCGCACGCGACTACGATCCGACGGCGAAGCGGCAGAAGTTCAAAATCACAAAGGCCAAGATTGAAATGGCGATAAAGTCCGGCGAGGCGTTGAAGCAGCATGACAATCCGAACGTCGTGCAGGAGGCAAAGAACAGCCTCGCGGATCTCAAGTGGGCGGCCGCGGCATTCTGACGGAAGGGGACGCGAAAATGGAGTGGAACGGCATAACCGAAATCCTGGAGCGCAACGCCCGCGAATGGCCGAACGACGTGGCGCTCGTCGAGATCAATCCCCAGGAACTGGAGGCGCGGCACACGACGTGGCGTGAGTATTCGCTGATCGAGTCCTCGCCGATTGAGGCATTCCGCAGTGAAATCACGTGGGCGGAGTTCGACGAGAAGGCGAACCGTTTCGCGAACCTGCTGCTGGCGCGCGGATTCAAGCGCGGCGACAAGGTGGCGATTCTCCTGATGAATTGCCTCGAATGGCTGCCGATCTACTTCGGCATCCTGAAGGCGGGGTGCATGGCCGTGCCGCTCAACTTCCGCTACACGGCGGATGAAATCAGGTATTGCCTCGACCTGGCGGATGCCGCGGCTCTCGTCTTCGGCCCGGAGTTCATCGGCCGCGTCGAACAGATTACGGATCGCATTCCCCGCGTGCAGGCGATGTTCTACGTCGGGGACGACTGTCCGAGTTTTGCGGTGAGCTACCGCAATCTCGTCTCGTACTGCTCGTCGAAAGCCCCGGCCGTGCCGCTGAAACCGGAGGACGAGGCGGCGATTTACTACTCGTCCGGCACGACGGGCTTCCCGAAGGCGATCGTGCTTCAGCACAAGTGCCTGTTGCACGCCTGCAAGGTCGAGCAGACGCACCACGGGCAGACGAAGAACGACTGCTTCCTCTGCATTCCGCCGCTCTACCACACGGGCGCGAAAATGCACTGGTTCGGAAGTTTTCTCGTCGGCGGGCGGGCCGTCCTGCTCAAGGGCGTGAAGCCGGAGTGGATTCTCCGCGCCGTCTCGGAAGAACGCTGCACGATCGTCTGGCTGCTCGTGCCGTGGGCGCAGGACATCCTTGACGCGATTGAGCGCGGCGACGTGAAACTTGCGGACTACAAACTTGACCAGTGGCGGCTGATGCACATCGGGGCGCAGCCCGTGCCGCCCGCACTGATTCGCCGCTGGAAGGGGGTCTTTCCCCATCACGACTACGATACGAACTACGGGCTTTCGGAATCGACGGGGCCCGGAGCGGTGCATCTCGGCATCGAGAACATCGACCACGTCGGGGCGATTGGCGTTGCCGGCTACGGCTGGCAGACGAAGATCGTGAAGTCGGACGGCGTTACGCCCGTGAAGCGCGGCGAAGTCGGCGAACTCGCCCTGAAGGGGCCGGGCGTTCTGAAGGAATACTACAAGAACCCGACGGCGACGGCGGAAATCCTCAAGCCCGATGGCTGGCTGCTGACGGGCGACATGGCGGAGGAGCGCGACGGCTTCATCTATCTCGTGGACAGGGCGAAGGACGTGGTCATCACGGGCGGCGAAAACCTCTACCCGGTGCAGATCGAGGACTTCCTTCGGGCGAATCCCGCAATCAAGGATGTGGCGGTGATCGGCCTCCCCGACATCCGGCTCGGCGAAATCGCCGCCGCCATCATTTCGGTGAAACCGGGAATGACGCTGACCGAAAAGGACGTGAACGACTTCTGCCTTGACCTGCCGCGCTACAAGCGTCCGCGCAAGATAATCTTCGCGGAAGTGCCGCGAAATCCGACGGGCAAGATCGAGAAGCCGAAACTGCGGCAGATGTACGGCGCGGACGAACTCGTGGCGCGCCAGAATGGAATCACGGTATGAAGGCGACCCCTCCGGAATTATTGAGAACGGCGTTCGTGCCGCGTCCGGCGGATGCGAACAAGTATTCGGTCGGCACGATGACGATTGTCGGCGGTTCGAGCCACTACATCCACGCGCCCGTGATTGCGGGGCTGGGGGCGCGGAGCGCCGGCGCGGGGCTCGTAAGGCTCGTCGTGCCCGACGCCTCGCGGATTTGCGCGGGTGCGCTGCTGCCCGAGGCGACGTTCGTCAAGTTGATGCCCACGTGTGTGCCGCCGTCGGCGGACGTGACGGTGATTGGCATGGGGCTGGGGCGCACGGTGAATTCGGAAGTTCTCGTCTCGCGCCTCCTTTCGGGTGCGCGTGGACGCTTCGTGCTGGATGCCGACGCGCTCGCGATTCTCGCCGGCTGGTACGGGCGGACGGACGGCTACGATCCGGCGAACGGACAGGAACTCGTGCTGACGCCGCACGAGGGCGAGGCCGCGAAACTCCTCGGCTGGACGCGCGAGAAGGTCGCGGCGGATCGCCCGGCGGCGGCGCGTGAGATTGTCGAACGCTACAGCGCAACGGTCATTCTGAAAGGTGCGCGGACGCTCGTGATGTCGGCGGACGGAAAGGATGTCTACGAGAACCAGTGCGGCAATCCGTTCATGGCTCTCGGCGGAATGGGCGACCTGCTTGCGGGCGTCGTCGGCGCACGGTGGGCCTATCTGAAGGGCGCGGCGTTTGTCGCGGCTGCGTCGGCGGTCTGGCTTCATTCGGCGGCCTCCGACTGCGTGGTGGCGGCGCGGCGCGACCCGTCCATCGTGAACACGGCTTCGGAAATCGGTTCGATACGAACCGAACTCGACCGATAGGAAAAAGGCAAAGGAGGTTCGGCATGGTTGACTACAGGGGTTTGATTCGTCATCTGGAAAGTGAATGCAAACCGTTCGGTCTCCTGACCATGCAGGCCTCGCCGACCGCCTCGCTTCTGCACGACCGCCTCCCGACACGGCTGAAGGCCCTCTTTTCCGCCGAACACGGCTTCTTCGGGTCGGCGGCGGCGGGCGAGAAGACGGCGAGTTCGTGGCATCCCTACTACAATATCCCGATTCATTCGCTGTACGGGCAGGTGCGCCGCCCGACGGACGAGATGCTGGCGGGTGTCGAGCGCATGGTCATCGACCTTCGCGACATCGGCGTGAGGTGCTACACCTATCTCGCGACGCTTCGGAACGTGGTGGAGGTCTGCGCCGAGAAGGGTATTCCCGTCACTGTGCTCGACGTGCCGATTCCGCTTGGGGGCATTCTCGACGGCCCAATGCGCCGACCCGACTTCGAGTCGTTCGTCGCACCGCTGAACGTGCCGCTCTGCCATGGGATGACGCCGGGCGAGGCGGCAGTTTGGATTTGCAACGAGGAGGGGCTTTCGCTCGACCTCCATGTCGTGCGCGTCACGGACTGGAATCACCGCCACCACGAACCGTGGATGAACTTCGTCGCGCCCTCCCCGGCAATCAGAAGCTGGGATTCCGCCGCACTCTATCCAATGCTCGTCTTCACCGAAGCCTATCCGGCCGTGGACTGCGACCGTTCGGGCGCGATGCCGTTCCGCGTGATGGGTGCGCCGTGGCTGGATCAGAAGGGACTGATGCGCGACCTGGCGCCGGGTCTTGCCAGTTGCGGCGTGGGGATGCGCCCCTACCGCTATGTGCCGACGGCGGGCAGTTATGCGGGCTGCACGCTCAATGGCATCATGTTCTCGGTGGAGAATCCGGGCGCATTCTACCCGGTGACGGCGGGGACGCTCGTCTTCACCGCGCTCCTCCAGCGTCACGCGGAGAAACTCGCGTTCGGCGCACGACCCGAATGGCTCGACAAACTCGCCGGCTCGACGGAAATCCGCGATACCCTTGCGAGCGGACAACTGAGCACTCTCTTCAGGGGCTGGATCGACGGACAGGACGAGTATCTCAAGACGCGGGTGGATCTCTATTCGGAGTAGGATTGGATTCATGATGAAGAGATTGATACGGGCGGCGTTGCGCCTAGCGGTCGGATTGGCGCTTTTGCCGCGTCCGCTCCCCGCCGCCGAGACGAACGACGTTGCCGTGATTGCGCACGACCCCGGCTACTACACTTCGCTTGCGAACCATGTGAAGCGTTGGCTCGCAAGCCACGAAATCACATCGGAAGTGACAACGCCGAAGGAAATGCCGCGCACGCTCGCGTCGGGGAAGATTGCCTTTCTGCTCGGCTTCAACGAACCAAGCGCGGCGGAACTGAAGCAGTTGAAGGATTTCCGCGCACGAGGGGGCAAACTCGTCGTCTTCCATTCCGCTTCGCCGGCCCTCGCGGCAATGATGGGAGTGAAGCCGCTCGGCTATCGCACGGCCCCCTATCCCGGCGCGTGGAGCCGGATGAACTTCGACGCGAAGGCGCTGTCGGGCTGTCCGAAGTCGATTCGCCAGACCTCAACCGTCCTTCAGCGGGCCGCACCCGTGAAAGGGCGCGGCCACACGCTCGCCGTCTGGGCGGATCGCCGCGGCAAGTCGAGCGGCGAGGCCGCATGGATTGCGACGGATGCGGGATATTGGATGACGCACGTCCTGCTGGCCGACGGCGACGAAGACCTGAAGGCGCAACTCCTTGCGGCGATGTGCGGGTTCGTCGTCCCGCGACTGTGGAACGCCCGCACGGCGGAGGCCCGCGAACGCGCCCGACACGAGGCCACGCGGGCGTTCGCCCTGAAGCAGATTCCCCGCGCCGGGGAAATACACGCCGTCTGGGATCATTCCGGGTGCGGACTCTACCCCGGAGACTGGGCGAAAACGATTCGTCTGCTGCGTGAATCGCGCGTGACGGATCTCTTCGTGAACGTCGCGGGCGCGGGATTCGCGCATTATCCGTCGTCCGTTTTGCCGCGCTCGCGGATTTGCGAACAGGAGGGTGACCAGATGGCGGCGTGTCTCGCGGCGGCGAAGGGCAGCGGCATTCGCGTCCACGCGTGGATTCTGTGCTTCACGGCGACGCGGGCGACTCCCGACCGGCTGGAGGCGTTCCGAAAGCACGGCTGGCGGCTGAAGACGAAGGACGGTGCGCTGACGGAATACCTCGACCCCGCCAATCCCGAAGTGCGCGACCACATTCTCAACGCCATCGACGAATTGCAGGTGAAGTATCCAGCGCTGAACGGCATCCACCTCGACTTCGTGCGCTGGTACGAGCGGAGCGCGAAACCGAAGAACGCGGCGAACGTCATCTCCTGTTTCGTGGGCGATGCACGCGGGCGAGTGAAGCGTCCGCGCTGGCTGACGACGGCCGTCCTCGGCAAGTATCCGGCCTGCGTCGCGAGCGTCGGGCAGGACTGGACGGGCTGGCTCGGAGCGGGACTTGTCGATTACGTCGTGCCGATGGACTACACCGAAAACATGGTGCGTTTCGAGAGTTATGTCGCCCAGCAGGGGGCGGTCAAGGCGTATGCGCGGCGGACGATTGCCGGAATCGGGGTGACGGCGAACGAATCGCGGCTCGACGCACGGCAGGTGATTGACCAGATCAACGTTTCCCGCAAGCACGGTCTTGCTGGAGTCGCTCTCTTCGACCTTGACGTCATCCTTGAAAAGCGCATCCTCCCCTATCTCCGCCTCGGCATCTGGTGAGGCAAAGCATCTCCCTATGGATTTCCTTGGCTTTGATTCGTCATTCCTTCAGTCGTCGCCGTTAATCTTATCATCCTCCTGCAACCTATCATTTACCCGCTTCACGCATCGTGCGGCCTTCGCGACCTTCAGGTATTGCCGAATTGGGCCTGGCAGCGAAAGAAGCTCATCAAGAAACGGAATCAGGTCGGGAATAAACAGATTCGCAACCCAGATCAAGGCGCCAATCCACCACGGACAAAACCAGCAGAGCGCAATGACGAGAACAAACCAGAGAAGTGCTATCACTACTATCATTTTGATTCCTTTCCTTTAGGCATCCATTTGAATTACAATGTTTTCCTGCGTTTGCGAAGTTCTTCGATTCGCTCCTGCAACTCGGTCAGCAGAGGGTCGAACACCGCCTGAACGTCGGCGGAAAGCCGCGATACCTTCTGGCGCAAGAGCCGCAACTTCGCCTTCGTCACGGCAAGGTCTCGGACGGTCTCACAGGACTTGGCGGAGCCTGCCGCAAAAAGCCCGGCCCGAAAACGCTCGACCTCCGCCCGGACTCGCTCGTCCGCTTCAAAGCGCGCCTGCTGCCGACGATAGTCAACGAAGTCGCCGACAGCCGCAATGACGGCGTCGATGCCAAAGCCGAACGATCTCATGTTCGTCACGCATTTTATAAGCCGTATGGGGTGATATGGGATTGTGTGAGAGTGTTGATTTTTCGGGGGTTTCCGCGTGTGTGCTGTGCGCCCATGTTCGCCGCCGTTCGCCTTTGCTATAAGGAGCGTTATACCTTCGCGCCGAGGCGCGTTGCGAGTGCCTTCTGCGTACGCTGCATTTCGCGCAGGGTGTCGCGTATCTGCTGCAAATAGTGCGCCGTGGCGGCTATCGCCACGATCAGCACCAGCGACATTGCCACGCCGATTGCGTGGCCAATGGTGATTGCCATGTTGTCCGTCCTTTCGTTTTTGCCAAATGTTGCCGACAGTGTAGCAAAAAAGACGCTAGTTTGCACGGCTTTGAAGCCGCGCCGGAACGGGGAAAAACGCATTGACGCCAATAAAATCAGGGGTGGACGCGCCTTGTAAGAAAATTGGAAAAAAATTAATTTTCCCCCTTTCGCGTTATAACGCGATATGGTATAATGTCCCCGTAGCCGAGGACAAGGGCAATCCAAGGCGCAAAGCAGAAAAACGAAAGGCAATCACGATGAGCAAGGTAAGCGGGCCACACAATCCAGACGACGTTCTGATCGGCTTCATGGATTCCCCGGAGATCCGCGCACTGGCGGAGCTGGTGACGGAACTTGACGAGATCGAGACGGTCAGCGACTTCTTCCGACGGCACATCTTCGACCGGGCGGTTGCACACGGCGTGATGCGCGACGGGAAGGTGCAGGGCGAATGGCGGGAACGGATAGCCGCCCGTGCCGAGGCAATCAGGGTGAACAAGCGGAGACGAAGCGAAGCCCGCAAACGGACTATTGCATCTAACAAGACCAAAGCGAAAGGAGCCAAGTAATATGAAGAAAGGCATTGACGGAATCGGAATCACGGGGCGCGAGGCCATTGCCCGCATTGCCCGGCGAAGCGGCACCACGGCAGGTGCCGTTTTGAAAAAGGAGATTGCAGCGCATCGGCGTTTTTCGCGCCGTGGCGCGTTATATCGCGCCGACATCACGGACAACCACAATGCATAATTTTTTGCCGCGGCGCGTTATAACGCGGCGGCTGAAAGGTACGCGAAGATGAGCGGAAAGAAGGACGCGAACGGAGGCAAGGTGCGCTGCACCTTCGACCTGACGAAAGCGGAGGCGGCGAAGCTGTGCGACATACGCTGCGAACCGAAGCCCTCGACGGCCGCAGCGCAGATCGTGCGCATGGCGATAAAGAAAGGAGGCAAGGCATGACGACATTGCCGGAGGTGATGGGTGACAAGGAGGCTGCGGAGATGTTTGGGCTTTCTCGCGTCGCCCTTCGCCAGCACTGCATGGAATCATACCGATGCCCGAAGGGAAAGGTTGACGTGCGCAATGCGAACCCCGTTGTGGTGGGGCGGTGCCGCCGCTGGCGCAGGTCTGCGATCATGACCGTACTATCCACCAAACCACAGTGAAAGGCAAGGCAATGACTATTACTGACATAATGCTTCGGGACATGATGGAAGCCGAAAGACAGCAGCGCGAAGATGCGGAGGAGGCCGCGACGGGAATCAGCAAGGGACGTGCGCTTGTGCGCATGGCCTCGGCATGCTTCGGCGTGCTGGCTGTCGCGCTGCTGGCGTTCATCGCGTGGTGCATCGCAAGCGACACGCCGCACGTGTTCCCGACAAGGGTGCAGACTTCCCGCTGATGGGCAGCGGGCAACAAAACGAAAGGCAAAGCAAAATGAAAATCACATTGACAGCAAGCAGCATGGCGTGTGCACTTCGATGCCCGCGCAAATACTTCTACGACAACGTTCTTGGGCTTAAACTGATTACATCATCCGAAGCCCTGCGCATCGGCACGGCGGTACACAACGGCGGCGAAGCCCGCGCCAGGGGCGCGGATTTTGAGGAGCAGTACGCGGCGGCAATATCGGGCACGCAACTGGACGAAATCATGGCGGCAAAGGTGTTTGGCATCTTGGGTGCCTACGGCAAGACATACGGCGAAATCGAAGACCGCGACTATTCGGCGATGAATCCAGAGGTGGAGTTCGCGGACGGAATCAATGGAAGCCGCACGTTCGTTCAACGCGGCAAGGTGGACGGGCTGGCGATGCTCCGCGACGGGCGCAAGGTGGTGTGGGAGCGCAAGACCACTTCGGACGATCTTGCGGACACGTCCGACTACTGGCAGCGGCTGAAGTTCAACCTCCAGCTCCTCGCCTACGCGGGGTGGGTCTTCCGCGCGACGGGGGAACTTCCAGTATGCGTGTACGACGTGATACGCAAGCCGGCGCTGCAGCCCAAGGCGAACGTGCCGAACCTCGATGCGGACGGGTTGCCGATTGTGCTTGACGCGGACGGCAAGCGTTGCATCAAGCGCGACGGGACGCCAAAGCGAACGGCAGACGCGGCCAAGGGCGAGAGAATGTCGGGGCACCCGGAGACGCCGGACGAATACGGCAGCCGCATCCTGGAAAGCATGGTGGCGGAATCAGACCGCTACTTCGCAAGGCGCGAGGTGGAAATCACGTTCGACATGCTTGAAGAGTTCCGACGCGAACGCATCGGCGTGTGCCGTATGCTACTGCACTTCGCGGCGGAGGGGCGCAAGGCGGACAGGCCGGAGTACGCATACCCGCGAAGCTGCAGCCCCGACAACTGCCGCAGTTGCCAGTTCGCAGGCTTCTGCCTGAACCGGATTCACGTTGACGCGGGAAACCCGCCGGATGGTTTCCGCGTGGCGCATCACGAAGAGCTTTCACAGCCGCAAGGCGCGGTTGTGGCATAAAACGATAAAACGAAAGGAACACGCAATGGCAATACCAAAAAGACTATGCGCGGTTGGGTTCCCCGCCAGCGCACCTACGGGAAAGCTTGACGCAGCCGCGAAGCCGACTGTGGACAGCTGGGACGACACGAGGCCGCGCGGACACTTCATCGGGCTGTACGGCGTCGGCGGGGCGGGCAAGACCACGCTCGCCGCAATGCTGCCGGGGAAGACCTTATTCATAGACCTTGAAGGTTCGCTGAAGATCATCCGAGGCAAGCTGGACGAACTGGGGCTGACGCAGAACATCACGCCAAAGTTCTTTCGGTTTGACCCGAAGGCACCGGCGGCGGCATGGAACGACTTCCTCGCGTTCCTCGGCTCCGACGCGGCCAGGGGCTACGACAACGTGGTGATCGACAGCTTCACCCGCGCACAGGAATACGCCGCCAGCAACTGCATGGCGTCCATTCCCGGCGACAGCGCGACCATCAGGCAATCGCTGGAGCAGTGGACTTACGGCAAAGGGGCGCAGATCGTCTACGACAGGTTTGTCCCCATCTATTCGTTTATCGATGACCTGCTGGACGGCGGGGCGAACGTGTGCGCGATATGCCACGACAATGTGCTTCGGATGGCGAATCCTGACGGCGGCGACTTCATCCAGCACCAGCCGCACCTCGTGCAGGGGGAGCGCGGCAAGGCGCCGGGGCGCGACAAGTTCCAGCAGACGGTCGACCACCTGCTGTTCCTCGCCGCAGATATTACGGTGGAGAAAGGCAAGGCCAGGGGCGGCATGACGCGGACGATCTACACGGGCGGCGTCGCCAGCATGATGGCGAAGAGCCGCACGGCGCAGGGCATGGCGATCGAGGTGCCAGCCGACGCCGTCTTCGACTGGACGCAGATCATCCACTAACAGACAAACACAAACAAGGAGACAAGACACATGGCATACGATGCGACAAGGCCGTTCACCTACGGCGTCCCCGACGGGACGTATGTGGGCAGGCCCACGACGGCGAGCTGCTTCGAGAAGGACGGGCGGCTCATCCTCGACGTGAACTTCGCGGTCAAGGACCCGAAGACCGGCGAATGGATGGTGAAGGACAACGGCTACGAATGGGAGGCGAAGAAGCGGCACTGGCTCACGAGCAAGGACGGCGGCTTCAACGAGGCGACCATTTCCGGGCTGAAGGAATGGGCGAAGGGATGGAACCCGCAGACGTTCAGCGACTTCTGGTGGTTCCAGAGCCCCGACGCGGACGGGACGCCCTTCGGCAACATCAATGCGGTCGGCGAGGTGGAGTTGAACTTCCAGACGGACAGGCAGGGCAACCAACAGATCTGGGTGCACGACCCGAACCGCCCGAAGGCGGGAGGCCGCAAGGCGTTCGTGCCCGACGGCGCGAACGCGGACGCGGCGGCACTGGCGGCGAAATGGGGCACGAAGGCCAAGGCGCTCTTCGCGGCGACTCCGAAAAAGGTCGGCGCGGGCGCGGGCGAACAAGCGACGCAGAATCCCGCACAGGTCGCGACGCCCGCCGCAACTGCACCGTCACGACCTTCCGCGCTCACGCCAGCCGCTACAGCGCGCCCTGCCGCCGCGGCGCAGCCGAAGCCATGGGCGGAGTTCCCGCAGACGGGGGACGGCGCGTTCGCCTACTTCTGCTCGCTCCTCGGCGAGCCGTATTCATCGAAGAAGCACGACGAGAAATGGTTCGAGATCTTCGACGCGGCGGCGAACGGCAAGGACCCCGACCAGCTCGACGCGGCGGACGTGCAGCGGCTCTTCGCGGCGGTGCGCGACGCATTCTGATTCACGACGCCACGCATCCGCTGGCGTTTCGGCGGATGCGTGGCAACATCATGGCGCGACATGAAAATCAAGATCGACGAACTGGATTTGAGCCTGCAGACGCGGGCGGGAACGGACGCGGAGACGATAGACAACTACGCCGAGGCGATGACCGAGGGGGCGCGTTTCCCAGGCGTGACGGTGTTCACGGACGGCAAGCGGTATTGGCTATCGGACGGCTTCCACCGCGTGATGGCGGCGAAGCAGAACGGTCGCACGGTAATTGCAGCGGACGTCCGCAAGGGCACGGAGGACGACGCGGTGATGTTCGGAGGCACGGCCAACAACAAGCAGGGCAAACGCCCGACGCGAGCGGACGTGCGGCACTTCTTGCAGATGGTTTGGGACAGGCGGCAAAGCATCTTCGGAGGAACGCCTACGGGCGGGAACCTTGCGGAAAGGTGCGGCGTTTCGCGGCGCATGGGAAATAATTTCGTGCTGGAGAAGATTGCCGAAATGCCAAAGGCGCCGATTCGGGCTACTGTGCATAATGCACAGTTGAAGACCCCGACGCGACCAACGCAGCTGATAGGCGCGAACGGCAAGATGTATGCGGTTCGTCCCGTTGCGCCCGTGCGCCCTTCAAAGCACGCGCATATAGTGCCCGTTGACAGGTACGGCGCGGAGATCCCGGTTGAGATTCAGGAGGCGTTCGAGGCGAGCCCGCTTGCGAACATCCTTACGTGCGTAAGCAGGGCGCGTGTTGCCTTGCGCAAAGGGTTCGAGGACAAAGACCCTGCGTTCGCCGCCGTACGGCAGGACGCGCTTGTGCAACTCAACAACGCCTACAGCTTCATCAGCGCGGCTGAGCCGCACTGCGTGTGCCGGATGTACCAGGGGCTGGGGTGCATGGCGTGTCACAACAGGGGCTGGCAGACGGAGGACGAATACACGAACAATCCAAAGGAGTTCAAGGCATGAAAGGGAGACGCGAAATGAAGACGCTCGAAGATCTTGGCGTCAGCCCCGCTCCGTGGTATGGCTGTCTCGATAGTGTCATTGGCGCAGACAGGTGGAAAGTCGCAGACATGGAGTTCTGGCCATGTCCAGCGCGGGACTATTCGGACGCGAACTGCCGTCTCATCGCCGCCGCGCCGGACCTCTACGCCGCGCTGCGCATGTGCCTCGCGCTCGTCGACGACGAAGTGGCCGACGAAGACCCACGCCTGTTCGCCGTGCGGGCCTGCGACGCGATTCAGGCGGCTCGCGCCGCGCTCGAAAAGGCGGGAGGCGAGACGAAAGGCGGTGCAAATCAAGGAGAGGCGGTAAGATGAAGCTCCGGGACTACCAGGAGGCGGCTGCGGCTGGCGTGTTCAGCGAATGGGAAGAGCACAGTTCCACGCTTGTGGTTCTTCCCACAGGGCTTGGCAAGACCGTGCTGTTCGCGGACGTGATACGTCAGATGCACGGGCGCGGGATGCGGGCGATGGTGCTCGCGCACCGTGAAGAGCTCATCACGCAGGCCGCCGACAAGATCCGCCGCGTGACAGGGCTGGAGGTGCAGATCGAAATGGGCGAATACCACGTCCATCCGTACTTCGGGCAGATGCCGCCCGTGGTCGTCTCGACCGTGCAGACGCATTGCTCCGGGGGCGACGGTGCGGGGCGCATGTCGAAGTTCGACCCGCAGGACTTCGGCATGGTGGTTATAGACGAAGCGCACCACGCAACGGCTGGCACGTACCGCAGGTGCATCGACTGGTACAGGCAGAACGACGCCTGCAAGGTGCTTGGCGTGACGGCCACGCCAGACCGCGCCGACGAGGCCGCGCTTGGGCAGGTGTTCGAGAGCGTCGCCTACGAATACGGCGTCCTCGACGCAATCAACGGCGGCTGGCTCGTGCCGATCGAACAGCAGATGGTGACGGTGGGAACGCTGGACTTTTCAGGCATACGCACCACGGCTGGCGACCTGAACCAAGGCGACCTTGCGGAAGTTATGGAGGACGAAAGGAATCTCCATGGCATTGCCGCACCGACCGTGGAAATCTGCGGTAGCCGCCGCGCCATCGTCTTCGCCGCCACGGTCGAGCAGGCCGAAAGGCTCGCCGAGATCATCAACCGCTACCGCCCCGACAGGGCGAGGTGGATCTGCGGCAAGACCGACCGTGACGAACGGCGCAAGACCCTCGCCGACTTCAAGGCCGGCCGCGTCCAGTTCGTCGTCAACGTCGGCGTCCTCACCGAGGGCTTCGACGACGCGGGCGTCGAGGTCGTCGTCATGGCCCGCCCCACGAAGTCGCGCGCCCTCTACGCCCAGATGGCCGGGCGCGGCACCCGCCCCGCCGAGGAGATCGCCGCCGCGCTCGGCGACCTGCCCACGGCGGCGGCGCGGTGCGCGATGATTCGGAACAGCCGCAAGCCGTCGTGTTTGATCGTGGACTTCTGCGGAAACGCTGGGAGGCACAAACTGTGCTGCACGGCGGACATCCTTGGCGGCAACATCGACGACGACGTTGTGGCGGAGGTGGCGAGGCGTGTGCGCGAAGGCGGCAAGCCCGTTGACATGGCGGATGAACTGGCGAAGGTGAAAGCCGAAGTGGAGGCGCGGAAAAAGCGCGAGGCGGCCACAAGGGCGGGGCTACTGGCGCGGTCGCAGTTCCTTGTCACCAAGGTCGACCCGTTCGACCAGTGGGACTTGGCTCCCGCCCAGGAGCGCGGCTGGGACAGGGGGAGGAAGTTCAGCCTGAAACAATCGCAGGTGCTTCTTGAACGAATCGGGGTTGACCCAGAGAGGATTCCATACGGGCAGGGCAAGCAGCTTCTGGACGAGTACTTCCGTCGGATGCATGGTGGGTACGCAAGCTTGAAACAGGCAGCGTTACTGAAGCGGCGAGGCTTTTCCATGCCGCTGCGACATGAACAGGCAGGGCGCATGATCGGGCGCATGGCGGAAAGGATGGGTTGGCGGCGATGAAGCGGAAGTGCGCAGAGTGTCCGGCGGAAGTGCAGGCCGTATGCCGCCATGCGTTCGGGAAGTTCTGGAACGGGAAGAACGGGAACGGCATCGGGTGCAACGCGCCGATGGACGATGTGGCGAAGAAGTGGCATGCAAAGGGATGGACGCCGGGGATGTATAGCTTTCCGAATGCCCTTCCGAGAATGCCGCGCAGGCCGAAGCGGTTCGTGCAAGACAAGTTCGTTTAGCCGAAAGGACAACATGAAACTGGGATACGCATTTCCAACGGTGCTGATTGCGCTCGATGTGGCGGAAAGCATCAAGTATATGGCGCAGGGCAATCTGCGCATGATGATCTACTGGCTGGTGGCAGCGGGGCTGGCCGCAATATACGCAATCTACGCCGGAGGCGCAGAATGAAGAGAGAACTGAATACCGTTGACCTTTTCTGCGGCGCGGGCGGTGCATCCACGGGACTGGAGCTTGCGCTTTCGCGCCTGAAGATGCGCCACAATGGGCTTGCGATCAACCATTGGGCCGTGGCCGTCGACACCATGAAGCGCAACCATCCCGACATCGACACAAAGTGCATGAGCATCGAAGAGGCTGTGCCGGCCGACCTCGTGCCTTCGGGCGAGGTTGACTTGCTGTGGGCTTCGCCAAGCTGCACGCACCATTCACGCGCCAAGGGCGGGAAGCCGCGAAGCAACCAGCTTCGGGCGCAACCCGAACTTGTGTTGACCTGGCTCGACCAACTCTTCGTGCGGCACGTCATCGTCGAGAACGTGCCGGAGTTCGTGGATTGGGGACCGTTGAGCAGGGACGGCAAGCCGATTGAAAGGCTGAAGGGTTCATGCTTCAGGGCCTGGGTTGCGGCAATCGAGGCGCGTCGCTACGCCGTGGAATGGCGCGTGGTGAACTGTGCGGACTACGGCGACGCCACCAGCCGACGCCGTTTTTTCCTGAAGGCAGTCCGCAAGGGATGCGGGCGCATACGGTGGCCGAAGCCGACACACGCGGAGAACCCGCAGCCGGACTTGTTCGGCGACACGCCGCAGAAGTGGCGCGGCGTCCGGGAATGCCTCGACTTTGCGGACATTGGCACTTCGATCTTCAACCGCAGGAAGCCGCTTGCGAAGAACACGTTGCGCCGCATCATGGTTGGCTTGCGCAAGTACAACGGGATGGACTTCCAGATGGATATGCTCGGCAGCGACAAGGGCGACGGCTCGCGAGTGCGCCCGCTTTCCTCGCCGCTTCCGCCGCAACACGCCGGAGGCAACCGCAGCGCGGTTGTGCGCCCGTTCATCGTGCGCATGAACAGGAACTGCACGGCGGAAAGCGTGGACGCGTCGCTGTCGGCAACGACCACGAAGGGACACCACGCGCTTTGCCAACCGCTGATTTTAGACCACTTCAAGAACGGCGAGGCGAAGCCCACGGACACGCCGATGCCATCGCAGACAACGCACGACCGCTTCTCCCTAATTACGCCGCTCCTGATTGCAGGACAGGCGAACAACGCGCCACGCGGGATTGACAGGCCGCTTCGGGCGCAGACAACGGTGCGGAAAGACTGCCTTTGCACGCCGCTTGTGCTTGGGCAACAGGGCTGCGCGGCGGCAAGGCCGATTGACAAGCCGTGCCCGACAATCGCCACGGGCGGTGCCGTACGGATGATTACGCCGCTTGTGCTGGAGGACGGACGCGTGATCGACATCCGCATCCGTATGCTGAAGCCGAGCGAACTTGCGGCGGCGCACAGCTTCCCGAAAGACTACGTGCTGGCTGGCAACCGTGGCGAACAGGTGAAGCAGATCGGGAACAGCGTACCAGTAATGACAGCCGCCGCCATGTGCGAGGCAGATTTCCGCGAGGCAAACTGATGGCGGGCTGGCACAACGTTTCAAGGCGCGAACCTTGCCCGGTCTGCCACAAGCCGGACTGGTGCACCGTCTCGGACGACGGCATGATGTGCGTATGCCGCCGCGTGGCATCCCCGCACCCGGCCAAGTCTGGTACGGGCTGGATCCACGTCCTCGTGGAGCGCCCCAGACGCGAACACGCGTCGCGCATGCCGCGCAAGCCAAAGGCGCGGCTGTTCAACGCCGAGCTCGCCATGCAGGGGTTTAGGGCGGAGTTCGAGACGCCGGGCGATGGAAAGGACATATTCGATTCCCTGCTGGAGATCGCCGCCGACTTGAACCTGTGCGCGGCGGACATTGACCGCCTGACGGTTGGCAGAAGCGCGTTCAACCGCGCCTGGGCATTCCCCATGCTTGACGGGCTGTCCAAGTGCGTGGGCATTCGGCTGCGCGAATACGGCGGAAGCAGGAAGTGGTCGGTCGCCGGAAGCCGCGACGGGCTTTTCTACGACCCGGAAATCCAGCCGCGCGAAGCGGTGTATAACGGCTTGCGCGGACGGGAACTTGTGGTTGTGGAAGGCGCGACGGACTGCATTGCTGGGTATGCGTTGGGGCTTCCCTGCGTCGGACGTTCAAGCTGTGGGACGGGCGCAGACCTTCTGCGCGACATGTGCGCACGGCTGCAGGTGGGGCGGCTCACCATCGTGGCGGACAACGACGCCTACCGTCGACGCCCAGATGGCACGCCGTGGCGTCCTGGCGTTGAAGGCGCACAGCGCCTCGGCGCGGCCTGCGGGCGGGTATATCGCATCGTCACGCCGCCGCAGAAGGACTTTCGTGAATGGTTCTACAAGGGTCTGACGGCCGAAACGTTCTGGATGGTTGCTGGACTACAACCGTGGAGGGTCAAGTGATGGCAAGGTGGCTGAAGGTTGGCGTCGACACGCCCTACAAGGCGGCGATACGGAAGATCGCCAGGGACTGCGGATGCTCGCACGGCGATGCGTTCCTGGCGTGGTTCGACCTGTACGCATGGCTGGACGAACAGACGGCGGACGGGCGGCTGGAGATAGACCGCGAGGGGCTCGACCGCAAGGCTGGGCTCGCGGGCGTTGCGGCGAGCCTGGAGCGTTCGGGCTGGCTCTCGTTCGCGAACGGCGTATGCACCATCACGAACTGGGACGAGCACAACGGGCAGAACGCCAAGCGCAGGGCGGCGAACGCACGGCGGATGAGCGAACAGCGGGAGTGGATGCGGCGGCAGGGGATGGATGTCCGACCATGCCCGAAGCAGACGATGCCCGTGCGCACAATGTGCGCGTCCCTCGCACACAAAATGAACACGAGATAAGATAAGAACTATATAGATATGAGACCGATAGATAGTATAACTTTATGGGGTACTTACAGAGGGCTTGCCTCATGCGTGCGTGCGCACGTGCGCGAGGGAGGCGTGGCATGAGCGGCGCAGTCCCCCGCTACAGCCAGGCGTGGCTGGAGGAATACCGCAGGCGACTCGGCATGGCGCGGAAGCTCGACATGGCGCACCCGCCCATACCCTATTCTCCAACCGAAAGCGCGGCGGTGCCTTTTCGCGCCGCAGGAGGCAAGCAGACGAAGACGGAGGAGAAGTACAACCGGGAATGCCTTTTGGGGCGCGGAAGGTTCGAGACGGTGACGCTTCGCCTCCCCGGCGGCGGAAGGTACACGCCGGATTTCATGACGGTCGACGACGGAGTCGTGACATTCCACGAGGTAAAGGGATCGTATCGTCTGGGGAGCCAGGGCCGGGCGTTCACCGCGTTCCACGACGCAGCGGCCTACTACCCGATGTGGCGGTTCGTCTGGGCGCACTGGACGGGCAAGGCCTGGGATCGCAGAACGCTTTCCGAAATGCGGGATTTGACGGGTGGTTGAAATACGATGAACTGCACACCGGAGAAATGCCCGCACAGGGCCCTGCTGGAAAAGGCAAGGGCGGCCTGCCTTTCGTGCGACCACACCACACCCGCCGGGCATGGCGGCGTGGCGTCGTTCGACGCCATGGGCGAGCGCATCTTGCAGCGCGAGAAGATATGCCTCGACCGTTCGCCACGGGGTCAGGTGACTACGCTTCCGGCGGACGTCGAGGAACGGACGGCGGAGCTGTACCGCAGGTGGTGCGGGCTTGACACAATCGATGCGCTACTCATGCTGCACGTCAGCAACGGGGGGACATGCGCCACGTTCGGCTCATACCTGCGGCGCATTTACGAAACAATCGGCAAGATCGACTGCACCCGCGATTCCTACCGCGCGACCGCATGGGCAAAGTTCCAGTCGCTGGTTCGCCGCTTCAAGCCCTTCCTGAAGTCGAAGCTTCATGCGTGGAACGACGGACACGGCGGAGCCATACGCAGGGTGCGCACACAGGCCGAACGGGAAGCCATGCAGGGCGACTTGTTCGCATGGAACGGGGGCGGGCTATGATTGGCGCAATTTGGCGCGGCAGCCCCAGCCCCTCCCCCGTAGGTACTGTTGGCGAGAGGGACGCTGCGCCCGCGCCGCAAGGCCGTGAAAACAAATTGCGTGGCTTTTTCAGGAGGGTGCCAAATGGCGAAGACGAAGCATAGGACGGTGTCTCTTTCGATGTTCCGGGAAGACCCGATGAACGTAAGCGAGGCGACGGAAGAGGAACTGGAAAGGCTGGACGGGAAGCTGAAGCGCGTGCCGCTTGGGCTTACGGCCATGCGCATCGCCTACGTGACCGACGATCCTGGCGGAAGGTGCATGGTGATTTCGGGGAACAAGCGTCTGCGGTGCCTAAAGGCGAAATACGGCGAGGACGGCATTGTTTCGGCGGACTGGTTCCAGGATGTGACGGCCATGTCGGAGGCGGAGCGGCACGAGTTCCGATTGAACGCCAACGTGAGCGACGGGCGCTTCAACCTTGACAAGTTGCTGGCGCAGTACGGGCGCGAGGAAATCACGGACGCCGGGCTGGCGAAGCTGCTTGAAGGCATACCCACATCCCCTGTGCCGGACAGCGACGAATACGGAACGGACTTCACCCTGCCGGACGGGGACAAAGGGGAACTTTGCACGATTACCTTCACGCTGCACGAAAAGCAGCTCGCATTGGTGAAACAGGCCATGAAGGCTGTCGGCGAATGTCCGGAAACATTCGGGAACGAGAACAGGAACGGCAACGCGATCTACGAGGTGGCGAGGCAATGGCTGGCGAATCGGTAAAGGACATCGTCGTGAAGGTGATACCAGCCAAGGTCGCGGTTCCCTTCGTCAAGGCGCATCACTATTCGCACAAGGTGGTGCAAAACTCGCGCCTTCACTTCGGCGCGTTCCTGCACGGGGTGTTGCACGGCGTGATGAGCTACGGGCCGAGCATGGACAAGTCGAAGACCATCGGGCTTGTGGCCGGGACTGGCTGGAACGAGTTTCTCGAGCTGAACCGCATGGCGTTCGACGATGTGCTGCCGCGCAACAGCGAAAGCCGGTGCATCGGGATAAGCCTGCGCCTGATTCGGAAAAACGCGCCGCACGTAAAGTGGGTAATCAGCTTTGCGAACGGCTGCCAGTGCGGAGACGGCACGATCTACCGCGCAAGCAACTTCGTCCTGACGGGAATCAAGAAGAACGACACGATCAGGGTTGACCCCGACACGGGCAAGCCGATTGCGTCGCTTTCGGTGCAGGCGCACGACCCGAACAGGGCGCGGCGCATGGCTGCGTGGAAGAAGCTTGCTGGATTTCAGCTTCGGTACATCTACTTTCTCGACCCTTCAGCCCGCGCCAGGCTTGCGGTGCCGGAGATACCGTTCTCAGACATAGACAAGTGCGGCGCCGGGATGTATAGGGGGAAGAAGGTGACACGCTCGGAGCGGCACGATGGAGCGCAGGGGTCGGAGTTGAACCGCCGTATTCCGCCGGGAAGCGGACATCCTACCGCTGGATGACCTGCGCACAGCCCTTCGCCCATAGACCGCCCGTCAAATGGCAGACAAGGAAACAATACGGCGACTTGCCCTTGCGGGAATCGGACAGGCTTCCGCCGAGGCGACGGTAGGCCACAAGTTCGGCGAAGAGGAGCTTGCGGCGTTCCGCGCTGCGCGGGTGCGGTGGCAGCTGCTGGAGCAGAAGCGGAAGCGCGACAAGGCGGCGAACAGGGCCAGCCGTGCGGAGCAGGAAAGGCGGCGCAGGGCGAAGGCCGACGAAGTGGTGATACCGCCATGCGCGAATTCGAAACGCCGCGCCCGCTGCGCGAAGTCGCTTGTTCGGTTTCTCGAGACCTACTGCATGGAGGACGGCGGGCTTTTGGAACGCAAGCCGTCGAAATCCATGCGCCCGATAATCGATGCAATACAGACGGCGGTGACTTCCGCCGGGTGGTACCACGTAAGAATGCCGCGAGGCCACGGCAAGACGAGCTACGTGAAAGGAGGGATCGCCTACGCGCTCGCCTACGGCTTCCGCAAGTACGTGGTTGCGGTTGCGGCGGCCGGCGAGAACGCAAGCAACATTCTTCAGGACATCTTCGCCGTGTTCGAGAGGTCGGAGACGTTCGCGGCGGACTTCCCGGAAATCGCGGCGCCGCTTCGGGCGTTGGAGGGGAAGACGCAGCGAGCCAAGTCGCTTACCGTGGGCGGCGTTCCATGCAACATCCGCGTGAACGCGAAGGAGATACGGCTGCCCGTCGTTCGCGGCTACCCTTCCAGCGGCGGAATCATCAACGCCGTTGGATTCAGCGCAAACGCCCGTGGAAAGGTTCGCGGCAAACTTCGCCCCGACCTCGTGATATTCGACGACCTTCAGGACGAAGAGCTGGCGAAGAACCCGGAACTGGTGAAGGCGGCGGAGTTGAACATCGAGAAGAACTTCTTGAACCTGGGCGGGCACACGAAGACCATTGCCGCCCTTATGACTTCCACGCCGATTGAGCCGGACGATCTTTCGGAGCTGTTCGCGGGGAAGGACACATGGTACACGACCACATTCAGGATGGTGGAGAAGTGGCCGGAGCTGAAGGACACGCTTTGGGAAGAGTACCGCAGCATCAGGCGGCACGAAAGAATCAGCGGGCACAACCCAAGCCATGCCTGCAATCGGTTCTACCGCAAGCACCGCAAGCTGATGGACAGGGGCGCGGCCGTTCTGAATCCAGATAACTACGACCGAGGGCTGGAGGTTTCGGGCATCCAGCACGCAATGAACCTGTACTTCAACGGCGAGGAGCAGTTCCTTTCGGAATACCAGATGCAGCCGAAGCGTCAGCAGCTCGTGTTCACCCTGAAGCCTGCAGTCGTTGTTTCGCGCACCCGTGAGGAGTGGAAGCCGTACTACATCCCGCCTGAATCGGTGATGACGGTGTGCGCGACCGACCTGAACCCAGCCTACGGCTACAGTTCCGCCATGACCACGTTCGACCGCGTGGCGACGGGCACGGTTGTGTGGTACGGCATCCACAAGACGGACTTGCACAAGGAGCGAATGACGGAGGCGGACTACCGGGGCGCGGTGTATGAACAGCTTGTCGTGCTGGCGATGAAGCTGAAGGCCGAATGCAGAAGCCGAGGAATCAAGCTTGACGCATGGGCGATTGACGCGGGCGGCGACCAGTTCGATCCCGCGATGAGGCTTTGGCGCAACGCGGGCGACCTGGGGCTTCCGTTCGAGGTCGTGCCGATGGTGGGCAAGGCGGGCAAGACGTGGAATCCGTTTGTCAGGTCGAAGATTCGACACGCCATGAACGAAACGGTGGAATGCGGCGACCGCGACAGGGACGGAAACCGTCAGCGGTGGACGAACTTCAATGCGGACTTCTGGCGCGAGACGATGCAGAGGGCGTGGCTGGGCGAGATCGGGACGCCGGGCGGGCTTTCCCTGTTCGGAGGCGCGTCCGACATCAGGCACGACGAATACGCAATGCAGGTTTCGGCGGAGCGGCTGCAGAAGAAGGAGCTTGCGCCGGACGGCAGGTTCCGCTACGAGTGGGTCGGCGGCGAAACTCACCGCCACGACTACGGCGACGCGCAGACGATGTGCCTTGCCGTGGCCGGGAACAAGGGCTTGACGCAAGGCGTCGAATACGTAGGAAAGCGCGGAAAGGCCGCGAAGATCGTTGTACTGTGAAAGGAGAAAAACACATGGCGAAGAACCGCAACAGGAACAAGTCTCCTCGCTCAACGTGCGAGGCAGACACGGCAAACAAGTCCATTCCGCCGGGTGCGTACGACAAGCGCGTGTGCGTGCCCGCGCCGATGCCCGTGCAGTGCCCGCGCTGCCGTTCGAGCAGAACCACGGCGGCGAACGGCGTCCACTACAACGTGCATTTCGCGGTCAGGTACGAGCACCGCGTCTGCGGGGTGTGCGGGTACACCTTCACGGCGAGCCGCCGCATGACGGAAGAGGAACTTGCCCGACGTTCGGCAAAAACGGCTGATTGTTCCGTCATTCGGGAACAATTTTCCTGACGGGTCTTGCGGTGTGCTACAATACTGCCGCTATGAGCGCACTTGTGACACCATTCAAGGCCAGCTACTACGCGGGCGAGACGGCGAAGATCGCCGTGGAAGCGACTGGCGCGACCGCTGTTGACGTCGTTTGCGCCAACAGCAAGGTTGCGCTTGCCGAGGACGGCGGCGTTTGGTCTGCTGCGATTCCGACCGGCAATCTGGTTGGCCTGGTGAACTTCACCGTGTTTGCGACCGGTGCCGACGGGAACGTGGAGGCGGTTGCGCATGGCGCGTTCACCGTCCGCTGCGCCGGCAGAAGCCCGTTGCGCGACGTTGTGGACGCGATAGACAAGGCCGTGCGCACTTGGGGCACGAATCCGAACCGTAGCCTTACGGTCGGGGAGATCAGCATCACGTACAAGTCGCTTGACGAACTGCTGGCGGTTCGGGCGCAGTACGTGCAGAGGGCCGAGGAACAGGAATGCGGGCGGGCTTTGACGGGCGGTCTGCGTGTCGTGGAGGTGTGTTTCTGATGTGGCCTTTTTCCAGAAAGCCGAAGGGCGAAGCGGCGAAGCGTGGCGACGTGCCGATGCTGTGCCGCTCGTTTGCCGCCGTCGAGGTTTCGGAAGTCCTCGGACAATGGCGGTGGGACGGCGGATTCAGCAATCAGGAGATTGCGGTCGCCCTTGCTTCCATGCGTGCTCGTTCACGGGAGATGCACAAGAACAACGGGGACTTCAAGAAGTTCCTCTCTCTGTTCAAGGCAAACGTGGTGGGAGCGGACGGCTTCTACCTGAAGAGCGACGCGGTGCAATCCATCGAGGCGCCCTCGCTTGACAAGGAGGCGGCGTACTTCATCGAGTACCACTTCAAGCGGTGGGCGTCGAACAAGGAGCTTGCGGACGTGACTGGCGTGAAGTCGTTTCCGGCGATATGCCGCCTTGCCGCCCTTCATTGGGCGCGTGACGGCGAGGCGTTCATCTGGCTGAACACGCATGCGCAGAACCGCTACGGCCTGTCGCTTCGGATAATCCGCCCGGACGCCTGCTTGGAGTGGCTGAACCGCACGACCGACGAAGGCAACTGGATTCGCAACGGCGTGGAGGTGGAGCCTGCCACGTACAAGCCCGTCGCGTACTGGTTCGACGGGCGCGAAGAGGACGACACTTCGCCCGTGATGTTCCGTGGGCAGATGCACCACGCCATGCGCATTCCCGCGTCGGAGATCGTGCATGTGTTCATGCAGTGCGACGAATGCCAGACGCGGGGCATCCCGCTTGCACATGCCGCGCTGAAGGACGGCAAGATGCTGGACGAGTTCAACCAGGCGGAGCTTGTGGCGGCGCGTGACGAGGCAAACTGGCTTGGCGTCTTCCACGCTCCGGCGGGACGCGAGGGTGAAATCAAGCAGCTTGACGAAGATTCGGAAGAGCAGGGAAAGCTTCGCCGCCATTCGCGAAAGGGACACGACGTTGTGCTGCCGGAAGGCTGGGACTACGACCCGAAGGTGCCGAACCATCCGAACCGCGAGATCACGCCGTTCAAGGCTTCGATCAAGCGAGACCTTGCGAACGCGCTTGACGTGGAATACGCGAACTTCGCAAACGACTGGTCGGGCGTTTCGTATTCTTCGGTGCGCGCCGGGACGCTTGCGGAGCGCGACCAGTGGACGATGCTTCAGGCGGACTTCATCGACCAGTGCTGCACACCAGTCTTCAAGGTTTGGCTTTCGTCGTTTCTGCGGCTTGCCATTTCGGGCAAGTACGGCGTGGCGGATTACGAACGGCTTGCGGAACATACGTTCCGCGGACGCCGCTGGGGATGGGTTGACCCGCTGAAGGACGTAAACGCGGCGGCTGTCGCCGTTGCGCACGGCTGGAAAACCGACGCGCAGGTGGCGGTCGACTACGGGTGCGACATCGACGACAACCTGGAAGAGGCGGCAAGGGTTGCGGAGCTGCGCAGGAACTACGGCTTGCCGGAGCCGCAGCTTATGAACACGCCGACGAAGGACGGCGAAAACGACAAAGGAGGGAAAGATGGCGAAGACGGGGAAGCCGATGATTGAGAAGCCGACGGAGCGGAACAGTCACGGCATGTTCTTCCGCGAGGCGGACATAGAGATCGTGACGCGGGGCGAAGGCGAAAGCGCGGCCAAGACCGTGCGCCTTTCCGTGTCTTCGGAGGCGCCGTACTACCGCAAGTGGATGTGGGACGAGCGCACGAAAGACTGGGTGAACGGCTATGAAGTCCTCGGCCACAAGGACGGCGAGATAGACTTCACGCGGATGAAGGACGGGCTCGTCATCCAGGACACGCACGACGGCGACCAAATCGGCCTGATGCGAAATCCCGAAGTGATGGACGGCAAGCTGTGCGGCGAGGTGGAGTTCTGCTGCGGCGAACGCGCACAGGAGATCATGCGCGACGCGCTGGCCGGTCTTCGCCGCAACATGTCCGTCGGCTACCGCGTGATGGAATACAAGATGGACGGCGAAGCCGAGGACGGAGAGCCGATCTACCGTGCGGTCAAGTGGATGCCGCACGAAGCGAGTTTTGTCAACTGCCCTGCCGACGCGACTGTGGGCGTCGGCCGAAACTTGGCGGAAGACGAAGAAAAACCAGCGGCGGCAACACCCGCCGTCGTGACAAAAAAGGAGACAAAAACAATGAACCCCGAACAGGTCGTTGAGTGCTTCCGTCTCGCCAAGGCGGGGAACGTGGAGCACGCCGAAGTTGACGCCCTCGTCAAGAGCGGCAAGTCCTTCGACGAAATCCGCGCCGAGCTGGAAGGCAAGGTCGAGAAGTACCAGAACGAACTTCGCGAGAAGGCCGACGCCGCAAAGCCCGCCATGCCCGCGCCTGGCGGGACCCGCGCCGTCGTGGACGATAAGACGCAGAAGGAGATCAAGCGCAACTATTCGCTTGCCAACGTGATGCGCGCTCTTGCCGGCGACAGCACGGTCGACATCGGGTACGAGCGTGAGATCTCCAGGGAGATCGAGGGGAAGACCGGCCGAAAGGCGCAGGGCCTTATCGTGCCGGACTTCATCCGCGCCGCGAATCCGAGCGGCGTCCAGACCTTCGGCACCCCGGACTTCTCGTCCACGGACGGAGCGCTTGGAAACAGCGTCGCCGGAAGCGGCCACAACGTGATTGCCACGAACCTTCTCGCGGGCAGCTTCATCGAGGCGCTGCGCGACGCGCTTGTGCTGACGGGCGCGGGAATGCAGACCATTTCCGGCCTTGTCGGCGACATTGCCATCCCGAAGGGCGGCAAGGTGACCGCTGCGTGGATTACGCAGGAGAACGGCGACGCGACGAAGACCAATCCGACCCTCGGGCAGGTTTCCGCCACGCCCCACACCGTCGGCGCGTATGTTGACATCACGCGTAAGCTGCTTCTTCAGGCGTCCATCGACGTGCAGGGCTTCGTCACACGCGAGCTTGTGTACGCGATTGCCTACGCTCTGGAGGCGGCGGGCTTCAACGGAACGGGGGCGAGCGGCCAGCCGACCGGCCTCGTCTCGCAAATCACGCAGACCGTCAGCTTCACGGCGGGTGCGCCGACGCTCGCCAAGGTGCTGGAGATGGTGACGAAGATCGACGAGGCGAACGGAAACCTCGGGCCGCAGTGCTTCGTCGGGCGTCCGAGCGTCTGGGGCCTGCTCGGCGGGACGCTCGACTGGACTGCCGTTTCTTCCACTGGCGAGGGCGCGAACGTCGTCAGCGGCGTGACTTCTGGCAAGTACCTTCTCGACACGGTGACGAACACCTGCCAGGGGTACAAGTTCGTCAAGTCGAACATTGCGCCCGCGAAGACGCTCCTGTTCGGAGACTTCTCGCAGCTCATGCTCTGCCTTTGGAGCGGCACGGACATTCTGGTTGACCAGTATTCCGGCGCGACGAAGGGTGCGCTGCGCGTTGTGGCGCTCCAGGACGCGGACTTCATCGTCCGCCAGCCTGCGGCGTTCGCCAAGGGCACGACGCTCCTCGCCTGACGGAGGGACAGGCCCGATGGTCGCGGCGATTCAGGCGGCGATTGCCTCGCTTTCCGCCTCCCTGCCGGACGCATCCCTCGCGATGCGCCACGGGGACGCGGAGGGCGTCGTCCTCGCCGTCTCCTCCCGCGACCTCTCGGACGATACCGTCACGGCGGACGCGCCGCAGGAAATGCGCCGCGTCGTCGGGCGGTCGTGCGACTTCCCCTCCGTCGCGAAGGGAAGCGCGGTCGAACTCGCGGGCGAACTCCACGTCGTCACCTCGGCGCGTACCGACCCGGTCGGCGCGTCCCTGACGCTGGGGCTCTCCGCCCCGTTCGACAGCATGAGGATTTCATACACGCGCAGGGGCGGACGACCCTTTCCGATGTCCGTGCTTGCGCTCGAGGACGCTTCCGCGCCTTCCGCCTTCGCGGACGCGACCGCGCCTCTCGAAGGGCAGACCTGGACGGTCTGCGTCGTCGCCTCGCAGTGGTTGGAGACCGCCGCACCGGCGGTCGGCGACGAAATAATCATTTTCAGCGAACGCACCGGCGCGGACCTCCGCCTCCGCGTCGCCTCGGTCGTCGCGGACGGCGAGCGGTGGATGCTCAGGGCGCGTCCGAGGGGGTCGGCATGACGGGTCTGACCGTGGACATCGACCAGGCCGCCATCGCGCGGCTTCAGGCGACCCTCGACCGCGTGGCGGAGGAAACGCCGAAGAGGGCGGCGACCGAAGTCCGCCGCGCCGCGCTCTACGTCTGCCAGGGCTTGAGGAAGCGCACGAAGAAAGCCCCCAAACGCATACCGAAGGGCGAATATCTCGCAATGCCGTCACCCCTCCCGCCGCACTACGTCCATTCGGGGAACGGGCGGCTTCTCCGCCGCTGGGCGCTGACGCGCAAGCGCGGCACTCCCGACGAATACACCCGGCACCACTTCGTCTACACCAACGCGCATCGCGGCAGGGGCGGGAAGATGGTCGGCAAGCGCGAGGCCGAGGAGCGGCGCGAACTCCTGCGCTTCCACGGCGGAATCCCCCGCGCCGGTCTCGCCAAGGCCTCGTGGGGATGGGCGGCGAAGAAAATCTACAATTCCGCCGCAGAGGGCGAACTAATGCTCTCGTGGAAACTCGACAGGATGAGGAGCGACCCGCGAAAGGCAGTCAGCGGAAAGTTCGCGAAGGGCGCGAACGGGTGCGCGGCGGACATCGTGAACGCGCTCGACTACATCTCCTCCGCCTGCCCGCCGGGCGCGGTCTCCGCCGCCGTCGGCGCCGCCGAGAAGCGGCTCGTCCACAACATCGAAAACCACATCGAAAGGGCCGTGAAGTGAAGGAACCCGAGGAGATAGTCGAGGCAGGGCTGATCGAAGTCGTCTCCGCCGCACTGCCGGGCGTGAAGGTCGTCGGCGCACTCTCGCCCGCCGACGACGCGGTGCGCACCGTCGCCGACACCTCCGTCTCGATCTTCGTGGATCTCGCCGAACAGTCGCTCGACTTCACGGGCCCGAACCTTCCGATGACCCTTTCCGCGAGGATGTGCGTCCACTTCGCCAACGCCGACGACGCCTCCGGCGCGGGCTTCCGCGACACCTGCCGCGCACTCCGCGCCGCGCTCCTCCCCCTCCTCGGCGACGGATGCGCCGCGCTCAACGCGGACGGCTTCGAGTGCGACGCGTTCACGCTCGACTCGACCTCGACCTCCTTTGACACCGACGCCGACACCGGCGGGATGGCAAAGACCTACTCCGCGACCGTCTCCGGCCGCACGACACGAAAGGACAACTGACCATGGCAAACCCAACGTTCAACGCAGGAATCGACTACTTCGGCCTCGGCACCTCTTCGAGCGGCGCACTCAAGGTCACCGCATCCAACGAGAACCGCTCCAAGCAGTCCGCGAGCGGCGCAAACCTCTACGGCGACGCCGCCGTGGTGGATTCGTGGGGCGAAACCGCCGCGCCCTCCGCCGAATACGCGGTCGTCTCCGCCCTCACGCAGACGACCTTCCCCGACCTCGGCTCCGTCCACACGGTGACGGGCGTCGAGAACCCGGTCGTCCTCGGCGGCGTGTCGATCTCCACGAAGTCCGGATCCGCCCCGACCGTCAGCGCGTCGGGGCAGATGGTGCAGACCGGCGCGACCCAGCTGCGCAAGTACGCGCTTCCGTCGTTCTCCCTCTCCCCGCGACACCGCGCACAGGACTTCATGGGGCTCTGCTCGATCAGGAAGGGGACGGCGGACGCAGACCCCTCGGACGACTACGGCCTCGGGGACGTGAGCGCGAACTTCCCCATCGAGTTCACCCTCGCGCAGCCGAAGGGCGAACTCGTCAACTACGACCTCCACGGCGGAATGGCGACATGCTCGTACACGATGAACTGGTACGCCTCGACCGCGCCGACCGTCTCGCTCACCTCCGCCGCGACGGCGCTCGGCGCGACGATCTCAAGTCCCGTCGCCAAGTCCTGCCCGGAGGGCGGCTACGCCCAGTACACCTGGACGGTCTCCTTCCCGCTGGTTGGCGAGGAAGTCGCGTCAGGCTCGTAATCGGGGGGCGCGGGATGGTTTCGGAACTCGCGAGGGGCGACTGGGAGGACCTGCGGGCGGAGGGGCTGAACCCCACGCTCGACGACTTCGACCGCCTGAACCGCCTCGCGCTCCGCCTCACCGACGGCGCGGAGACCACGGCGGCGAACTTCCCGCGCATCGGCTGGGCGGGCGACGTGCCGTTCCACGAACCGACGGTTCAGGCGCTCGCGTGGTATCACGAACGCGCCGAGCGCGTCGCCGCCGACGGCGAGACGCGGGGCACCCTCTGGGCGTTCGCGCTCGCGCACGCCCGCATTCCGCACTTCTTCGACGCGCTCTCCACCCCGGAGGAAATCGACCGCGCCGCATCCGCGTGGGCGGCTTCCCTACCCGTCACGAGGGGCGAGGTCGCCCGCGCCTGCCGCTACGCCGCGCTCGGCTTCGACGACGCGAAGCCCGCCGAACCCGGTGCGGCGCGCGACCCGCGCTTCCGCGCCGGCCGCTCCGCCGCCGCGAAGAACCTCGCCGCGCTTGAGGACAGGCTCGCGAGGGCCTGCGCCGCGCTCCGCGTCGCCCCTGACGCGCTCGGATGCGAAACCCCCTCGCGCCTCGAACGGCTCTGCGAGGCCGCCGCAGTCGAACTCGGCAGGCCACTCGCGCGAAACGAACCGCAGCTCCGCGCCGACTACGACCTCACCCTCCGCGAAATAAGGCGGAGACTAAAGAAAGGCGCAGACGATGAGCGCGATGACTAGCGCGGGTATCCATACGAGCGCAAGTTTCCTCTCCCCCTCGGTCAAGGGGGTTTCCGACGCTTCGGCCGGCGTCTGGAAGAACTTGCTCCAATCTCGTTCCGTCTTTTCCATGCGCCAATATTCTACCATATCAACCGCGTCTTGTTCAGGGGGCAAATGAACTCGAGGAAAATCAGCATCCACATCGGTGCGGACGCCAACCTCTCGGGGGTGGACAGGGCCAAGCGTTCGCTCGCCGACCTCTCCGCGGCGGCGGGCAAACTCGGTTCGGTCTTCGGCGGCGCGAGTTCCCTCATCGGCTCGTTCTTCGGCAACATCCTGAAGGGCAGCGTCTGGCAGACCGGCGCAAGCGCAATCGGCTTCGTCTACAAGAAGGTGGTTGAACACGTCAACGCCGCGAAGGAAGCCGAGAAACAGGCGGCGAAGGCGGCGAAGGAAGCCGCCGACGAACGCCTGAAGTCCATCGCCGACTATTCCGCCGCCGTCGACAGACTCGCGCAGACGCGCAAGAACACCGTCAACCAGAACCTCAAGAACCTCAACGACGAGATCGACGCGACGAAAGACCTGACGAGGGCGACGCTCGAACTGCAGAGGGCGGAAGCCCGCAAGCGCGGCGATTCAGCCGCCGCCCGCGCCATCGAGGGTGAGATGGACGCGCTCGACTTCTCCGCCGCCCGCGAGAAACTCACGAACGAGATAGCCGCCGTCGGCAAGCGCAGGGATGCCGAACGCGCCGAAGTCGCCGGGCGCGAGAAGGGGCTCGCCGACCTGACGGCGGTCATCGGCGAACTCACGAAACGGCAGTCCGACCTCGTCCGCTCCGCCCGCGAGAGGGCGACCAGGAACGCAATGGAGGTCGCGGGCGGCTCGCCGTCGATTGTGGGCGGGCTGACCTACGTCCCCGCTTCCGAAAAGGCCAAGCGGCGTCTCGGCGACGCGGCGGAGGCGGAACTGCGCAAGACGGACGAGTTCAGGGCGGTCGCCGCGCAGATCGAGGACGCGAGGAAGCGGGCGGACGACTTCCGCGACCCGACCGCCGCCGCCGCCGCAGTCGCCGACGGGAAGTCCCGCGCCGAAGACCTCGACCGCTTCCACCGCGACGCCTCCCGCTACGGCGGCAAGTGGCGCATCGACGAACTCTCCCGCCTCATGGCGGCGGGAGACGTGCGGGGGCAGGCGGACGCGCTCGCGTCGTGGCGCAAGTCCTCGCGCTTCACCCCGGAGGTCGAGGCGATGGTCATGGCGAGCACGGCGGAACGGACGAAGACCACGGCGGAGGACGAACTGCGCAAGATCGAATCCAACACCGCAGACCTCGCGGCAAAACTCGACGAACTCATCTCGATGAAGGGGGGCTGACACCATGGCGACGTTCCAGCAGTGCTTCGACGGCAAGGTGGAGAGGGCGGACTACTTCCAGCCCGTCGCATCCGTCAAGCGGAAGACCGTCACGTCCACCGACACCGACGGCACTCCGCTCTCGTGGTCGGAGGGCTACGACGTGTTCACCGCGAAGGTCGCGGACGAGACCTTCCGCTTCGAGGGGCTGACATACGCGCAGGCGCACTCCACCGACGCGCAGACCGTCACCGACGTGGACGGCGTCTCCCACACCGTGCCGCTCGCGCCCTCGCTCGTCACGCCGACCTACGACGAACTCTCGTGGGAGAAGTCCTCGGTCGCCGTCCAGCGCACGCGGATCTCGCCGCACATGTGGGCGGTCGTCGTCCACGTCAGGAACGCGGTTCTCCACGTCAACGGCGCGGTCGCCGCAAATCAGGGTTAGGGGGCTTCATGGCACACTTGAGGGACGATTTCTCGGCGGGTTCGCCGATCACGCAGGTTCCCGCATCGTGGTTCAACGCGGTGGCGAAGTTCGTCAACGGACTCGTGCCGGGGCGCGGGATTCGCATTACGAGGGGTGCGGAGAGCACGGTCGTCGAGACGACGGCGGACGGCGACATCCCGTCCGCTTCCGTCGGAACGCCGGCGGACCACGGGGATTCATCGGCCGTCACTTACGATGAGGATGGCGAATCGTGGTCGTGGACGGCGGGCGGCGCAAACGGGCTGAAACTCGACTGCTACTGCAAGATAGCCCCGCAGACGTCGACGTCGAACTACACCGTGTTCCAGCGCTGCACACTGACATTCTCGAAGGACGGACTTCTGGTGTCCTGCAAACTGCTTCCCGACCGCATACGCATACAGGCGAAGAACGCATGACGACTGTATCTTTGACGATGGGGGCGGACAGTCTACTGTATCTTTGACGCAGTAGAAACAGGCTCCAGCCCTTCTGCGAGTTTCGCGTTTTCTGCCTTTCGCTTGACAGCGTCGGCGTCTTTCTTGACTTGCGCTTGCGCCGCTTCCACCCTGCGCTCGAAACGCGCCAACTCGTTTGTGGCAACCGAAACTCCAAGCCTAATCGCGCGTTCATACCCTGCGCGAATAGTAGCAACATCAACTGCGTTTGTCACAGAACGAGTTGGCCTGGAACTCCATACTGGAAATCCTGTTCCTCCTAAATAATCATTGATGCAAGGAGCGACACGAGAGCCTGATCTAATACCGCCACAGTCTCTTGCCGTTGTGCTTTCTGCCTCAAGCATCATCGCCGCGATGAATACTGCGTTGCTATACCCCATGTCGCAAGCTTTTTGCATGAACTTCTGCGCCTTATGTTGATCGCGCTCAACTTCTTCGCCTTTCTCGTAGTGTATTGCGAGTGCATACCACCCCTGCGCATTTCCGGCTTTCGACTTTTCGACCGCTTCCCGAAATGGCAATAGCGGCTCAAGAAGTTGCGGTCGGCTTCCGCCGCGTCTGCCTAACAGTCGGCTCTGCGCCGTTGCGGACGCGACCGCTAAAACGGCGGTTGCGAGTAGGACTGTCTTTCGTTTCATGGGGCGTATTATACCAAAAATTCGGACGGGGCGGAGGGCTTGCGCCGGAACGCGCTATATCGCGCCGAGAAGGGGTCTACAATCGCTCGGAGCGTTTCGGGTGAAGGTTTTACCGTCCGAAGCGCGGAGCGATTGTAGACCCCTTCTCGCGGTGATTTCGCGATGGCGTGTTTTTCGAGGGCGCTTCTCCACCGTCCAATTTGATGCAGGTGGAAGTTCTGTCACCTGTACCTAAGGCGCAGTTGCCGAGCCGTCCGGGCATTGTATCAAAGATACAATGCTCCGCGCCCACCAGCCGCGACGGCCTCACGGGCATTTTGTACTGTAACTTTGTTACAGTAGAACCCGCGGGCGGCGAGGGCATTTCGGCCAGCTTCCCGAAATGGCAATAGCGGCTCAAGAAGTTGCGGTCGGCTTCCGCCGCGTCTGCCTAACAGTCGCCTCTCGCGTAGCGTACGCGCGCACATGCATGCGAGGGGTTTCCCCCGCCCTTCCCCCTGCACCCCCTACCCACCCCTTTAGCTCAGGAAAAGGTATGCTGGCGTACTTGGTACTACTTGCCTATGCTAACACTAATATGCTAGTACTAACTAACTAGTACTAACTATTATAACTAGTACCAGTACGCGTACGTGCGCAGGGGAGGCGGCCACGTGGGCAAGTTGCGCATGTGGAGGGCGGGCGGCTACTTGGAGCAAGTAGCCACGACTGGCCACGTAGCCAAGTTGGCTACGTGCGGAAACGCTTTTGACGGGCAGTCCACATGCGGAGACTATCGAAATGGAACAGGTGAATGCAACAGTAGATTGCGACGTGTCGAGGCTCGATCGCCCGCTCCGTCCGTTCAGGGCGCGGCAGGGGCATTGCTTCGTCGCGCTCTTCCGCCGCGTCCCTGCCGACGTGACGGGACTTTACGTCCGCGTGTTCAGGGGGAACGGCGCATATTTCGACGTCACGGCGCACGAGCACCGTGGCGGCGAGTGGACGGCCCGCATCCCTGCGGCGTGCTTCCCCTCGGCGGGCGACTTCGGGTACGAAGTCCACGCCACGGCGGCGGACGGCCAGCCGTGCGCCATCGGAACGGGCTGGATCGGGGTCGAGTCCTTCTCGACCACCACCGCCCCGCTCGCCGTCGGGACGGTGCAGGAGGTCGCCCAGTTGCCCTGCGCGGGCGGCGGCTTCGTGCAGGTGGTGATGAAGTGGGACGGCTTCGAGTGGATGCCGGAGGCGGTGCATTCCGCCACCGCCAACGACGCGAAGGAGGGAGCATGAGAAAACTGATCACGGTTGCGGTCGCAGCAGCGGCCACGAGGTGCTTCGGCATCGCCGCCTCGCAGGCCTGGGTCGAGAACTTCGTCTCGAACTACGTCGCCAATTCGGCGGCGGAGATACAGGCTGGCACGACGGTGGTATCGACGAACGGATCAATGGTCGTGACCGCGAACGCGGGGAGGACTGGCGAGATGCGGCTTGTCATACAGGACTTCACGGACGCGGCCATGATTGCCACGAACTGCACCGCGGCGGCCGAAGCGCGCGGCGTCACGAACGGATGTGTGTTCGTATGGAACGGCGCAGGGGCGTACCTGAATCCGAACGGCACGATCACGGCCACGGCCACGAACCTCGTGTATTCCGGCGTCAGATCCGTGGCGACGAACGGCGTGGAGAGGTTCACTGGGTGGTTCGACTCATACGGAGGGCTGATTCAGGCGGACATCAGCTTCTCGATAACAAACGGCATGGCGGAGGTGACACGATGAAGAAGGCGGCATACGGGCTCATGGCGGCGTTTTTCGCGTCCGGAGTGGGTGGCATGCCCCCGAGCGCGGCGGACTGGTACACCCCTTCAGGCGGCTTTTCGCGGCAATCCGGCGGAGGTACGGTATATTTCATTGTTGACGGCGAGGAACGCACTGCATTTGTATCGGTTGACGAAGAAGGAATGCTGTCTGGCGGCATAAACTTTGGCAGTGAGACTACGCCAGAGTTGAAGACTTCGTACGAGGCGCTGGTGAAGGCGTGCGCGAACGAGGCGTGGAACGCCATGCAGGACGAGGCGATAATAACCATCGGGGAGAACCTGAACGCCATCGGACTCTCCGCCGGCATCGAGGTCACGGCGACAGACCCCAACGGCGGAACGCACACCTACACGATGGGCTTCAGCGGCGGCTCGCTCCAGAAGACCGTCAACGATTCGGGCAAGATCTCCGTCACAGACCCCTCGCGGGCCTACAACCACGCCGACGAGCGCACCCTGCACTGGAACGCCGGCAACAGGGTGGAACTCTACGGCTCGGATTCCGCGACGTCCTCGTATGCCGAATGGTGGGACGACTGCGGCTTCTCCGTCCCGTTCCTGAAGGGATCGGGCGCACTCGCGTGGAAGAAATACGGCGGCTTCGACGACACCGCCCTCGCCGCGTGGAGGAACGGCGACCGCACCGTGCTCACCCTCAGGGGCTGGCGCGACGGTTCGGCGGAGTGCGCGACCACGCTTGAGAAAATCCTCACCGACGACGACGGCGGCGACCGCGCCGCCCACGCCGTCCTCACCCGCTACACCACGGGGACCGGCGGCGTCGAGTTCCACTACGTCCCGTTCGGCGACAGGCTCGAGGCGGGCGGCGCGGCGGTGGACGGCGTCTCCGTCACGACCAACGTCTCCGACGGCGCGTCCGTGCAGGGCGTCGCGTCGCTCTACAACTGGGACGGACAGCCCGACTACGCCATCCCCTACAAGTACGGCGGCAGACTCTTCTGGCGGACGCCCGACCAGTGGGCGGACGAATCCTCGCTCGACTGGCACGCCGACGGGAACGGAAACGCCCACCTCGAGGTCATGGGAGCGTCCGCCTACGCGGGGGCGCACTCCCGCCACTACTTCGGCACGTCCGCCGACAAGTCCGCCGCGCTCGGATGGCACGAACTCCCGAACGTCACCACCAACGCCGTGCGCGGCGACGAGATCACCATCTCCTCGAACCCGTCCGTCCCCGGCTACACGCCCCCGGCGGACGGCGGGGAGAAACTCTTCGGGCTGCGCGGCTGGAACTACTCCCATTCGGGCGACCCGCTGTTCGTCGTGAACGTCGGCGGCGGCATCGCCTACATTCCCCTGCCGTCCATCACCAACCTCGCCGCCTGCGCCTGTACGGGCAAGTGGGCTTCCGCCACCGCGTGGATCGGCGACGGCGCGAAGGTTTCCGAGGGCGGCGGCCTCGACCTCCCCGGCGGCACGATGGACGCCTACCTCTCGCAGACCCTCGGATACCTCTACTCCACCACCCCCGGCAACCTCCACTTCAACAACGAGAACGGCGGCCTCACCGCCTCCTTCGGCGCGCCCACCAACTGGGCGGACGGCAGGAGCCTTGAGGCGAAGGATGGCGAGTATCAGATCAAGGACTTCGCCTCTGCCTCCGCATGCGCCGCCCCGCTCTCCTCGATGCTCTCCAATCCCTCGTCGAGCGATTCCGCCACCCACCTCCTCCTCGCCAAGAAGACCGACAGCGGAGAACTCCACTACGTGAGGATCGGCGACGGCGTGACGGGCGGCGCACCCGTGGACGACGCGACGATAACCACCAACGCCGCCAGCGGTGCGGCTTCCGCCGGCGTCGCCTCCCTCTACGGCTGGGCGACCGCCGGCGAAGGCACAACCCCCGTCAGGCGCGGCGACGCACTCTCGTGGGAAACCCCTGCCTCCGCACTGAAGGTCGTCGGCAACTACGACTCCACCGAGGCCGTCTGCACGAACAAACTCGTCCTCAGGGGCAGTGGCATAGAGTTCAGGGTCGTCGAATCGGACGGAAGCGTGGAGGTGACCGCCATCCCGGTCGCGGTCGGAAACCTCGGTTTCGATCCCGTGACGAAGACCATCCGCCAGGGCTACGCAATCGTGGCGCGAACGCCAGTCCTGACCCAGTCGCATACGGTTTCCGCCGCCGGATACGTCTATCTCGAAGTAGACCACTCGACCACGACGCCCACGGCGACCGTCGTCTCGGGTTCGTCTTGGTGTCCGTCCGCGACGGACACCAAGACCTACATCCCGCTCTACTACATCGGCGAAACGGACGGCAGCCTCACGGTGTGGCAGGACTATCGCGGAGCACCGCAGATTCAGTTGATGGAGTGATTCGCCATGATGACAACTGCAAGCGACTACAGACTCTACACGCCCCCTTCGGGCGTGGACATTAGGGGCGAAATCCTACCCGTCGCAGACGTCGACGGCAGAACGCCCACGATTCGCCGCGAGGACGCCTGCTATCTCAACGAACTCGCCTGCGTGTTCCGCAATTACACGTCCACCAATTACATTCCGAAGAAAGGCCGCGCGACATCCGGTATCCGATCCGCGCTTCCGTCTGCGGGTGGATTGGGATGGGATGGTTCGGAATATCTCGTGCTGAAGCCTGACTGTCCGATGAACTACAGTCAGGAGGCGACTTCCACCCTGGGTATCACCCAGTTCAAGGCCTACGCATCGGCGAACGGTTGGTTTCACACGCCAACCGCATCGCAGATAAAGTCTGGCGCACCGATAAGGGCGGACGACATCCGCGCCGCCTACCACTTCCTCGGCGCGGACTACTACCACAGGTGCAACGAGAACACGACAACCAATATCGCCACGAACGGAATCCTCGGCTGCACGGTCACGCCGACCGAATGGACCGTCCCGACCCACTCGGTGGTCAACGGCGAACTGGTGACGGGAACGGAGACGCTGTCGAGCCACAACGGCGGCAGGTTTTGCTCGACGTTTTCATTGGGTGGTGGCACTTACCTGAAGAAATGGGATGGCGATGCGAAGGCGGACAGGTACTGCACCTTCCTCGACGTGCCGTCCCTGCCCGTGTCCCTGCCCGTGTCGTTCGACATCCCCGCGACCACGGCGTACGCCCTGCTGTCGTTCGATGTTTACGCCGGAAGAGCAAAGGGATATGCGTACAGATCCGTCCTGCGCGAGATGACGGCGGAGGAATCGGGATTCGGGCTCGACCTGTTCAATTCGTCCGACCTCTCCGAACTACTGGGACTGCTCGGTTTTTCATCGGCGGATTTCGGAGAGTGGACGGCGGACGCGACATCGCACTATTGTTCGTTCTCGGTTGGTGCCCCGTGTTTCTTCGCGAAGTTCGGGCAGAACGCATACTACGCGCTCCCGGCGGAATGGGACTGGTCTCCCTCTTGACTGGAAGTCCAAATGTGAGGAACTTGACTATGGCGATACCGACGATACTTCAGGGCGACACGGCGAAGGAGATAACCCTCTCCCTCGCCGGCGGCTACGACTATTCGGGATGCGAACTCCTCGCCGGATTCCGCGGAGTGACGCGCTCGTTCTCCGGCCTGACGGCTGGCGGGACGGTCGCGCTCTCCTTCTCGGCGGACGAGACGGCGGGCTTCCCGCTCGGCACGTCCCGCGTATTCCTCTCCCTGCGCAACGCGGCGGGCGAGGTGCGCTCGCTCCCGTGGGCGAAGGTCAAGGTCACGGACGCGCCGGCGGACGTGTACGCCGCGCAGATTGCAATCGACCCGGCGACGCTCGACGTGGACGACCTGACGGGCGCGGACACGCTCGGTGCGGTGAAGTCGCGCCTGAACGCGGTGATGGCGTTCCTGCGCAAGGTCTCCGCCTGTTTCGCCGTGTCCGCCGCGCTTCCCCTGTTCGCCGTCGAGCCGCTTTCCGCGCCCGTCGACGACATCCCGGGCGAAACGGAACTCGTCACCAACGTCACCGCCGTCCTCGCCGCAAAGGCGGACGCCACGAACGTCTACACGCGGACGGAAGCGGACGCGAAGATTGCGGCGGCGGTCCCGGCG
>CAVAHB010000146.1:0-14484 GCA_963588415.1 Faecalibacterium sp. CAG:74 | reverse complement strand
TTGCACGGTAGGGGCGAGCGTCCCGCTCGCCCGCAAGAGGTTTTGCAATTACCTCATAGGACACCACACGGGCATCACGAACGCGGTTGCGGCTCGGATTTTACCACTGAACACACTGAACGGCTTCGCCGACACAGAACACACCGAACTTGCCACCGGAGGTAGGTCAGCCCGACTTTCAGTGTGTTCAGTGGTAAAAACCGCCGCGCCAGCGGAAAACCCACCCGTGATACAGGCATAGGGACGACCACGCCCACAATCGCTACCCGAGTAGCGATTGAAGCATTGAATATTTCAATATCGCTACTTGACTACCGATACCGAAAAGCGGTATACTATGCGCCCGAAGACCTGGGAAAGGCTTCTGGGTCTCCAAAACATCCGAAAAGGAAGAAAGAAAAAGATGGAAAGCGCAAACAAACCCGTCGCGGCGGAAGACGCCGGCCTGGCGGAACTCGAGGAAACCCTTGCGCGCGTGAGAGCAGCGCAGAAGAAGTTCGCGTCGTATACTCAGGAGCAGGTCGATGAGATCTTCAAGGCGGCGGCCCTCGCGGCGAACCGCGCCCGCATTCCGCTCGCCAAGATGGCGGTCGAGGAGACGGGCATGGGCATCGTCGAGGACAAGGTCATCAAGAACCACTACGCGGCCGAATACATCTACAACACCTACAAGCACACGAAGACCTGCGGCGTAATCGAGCGCGACGAGGCGATGGGCATTGAGAAGATTGCCGAGCCGGTCGGCGTGATTGGCGCGGTCATCCCGACGACGAACCCGACTTCGACGGCAATCTTCAAGTCCCTGCTGGCCATCAAGACCCGCAACGGCATCATGATCAGCCCCCATCCGCGTGCGAAGAACTGCACGATTGCGGCGGCGAAGGTCGTGCTTGACGCGGCGGTCGCGGCGGGTGCGCCCGAAGGCATCATCGCGTGGGTCGAGCAGCCCTCCCTGCCGAAGACGAACCTGCTGATGAAGGATGCGGACATCATTCTCGCGACGGGCGGCCCCGGCATGGTGAAGGCGGCCTACAGTTCGGGTACGCCGGCCGTCGGCGTGGGCGCGGGCAACGCGGCGGCGATTATCGATCCGTCGGCCGACATCATCAACGCGGTGAACTCCATCATCCACTCGAAGACCTTCGACAACGGCATGATCTGCGCGACCGAGCAGACGGTGATTGCCGACGAGAAGATCTATGACGACGTGAAGGCCGAGTTCGTCAAGCGCGGCTGCTACTTCATGAACGAGAAGGAGAAAGACCTCATCCGCAAGACGATGCTCATCAACGGTGCGCTGAACGCAAAAATCGTCGGTCAGCGGCCCGTGACGATTGCGAAGATGGCGGGCTTCGAGGTTCCGGAAGATACGAAGGTGCTCATCGGCGAGGCAACCTCGACGGATACGAGCGAGGCGTTCGGCCACGAGAAACTGACGACCATTCTCGGCATGTACAAGTCGACGGACTTCGACAACGCGCTCGACATCGCCGAAGCCCTGCTCGTCAACAACGGCGGCCTCGGCCACACATCCGTGCTTTGGATTGATGACCTCAACGAGAAGGAAAAACTCAACAAGTTCGCCGACCGCATGAAGGCGTGCCGGCTGATCGTCAACTCGCCGTCGTCCCTCGGCGGCATCGGCGACATCTACAACTTCGCGTTGCGTCCGTCCCTTACGCTCGGTTGCGGCAGCTGGGGCGGGAACTCCGTCTCGGAGAACGTCGGCGTTAAACATCTTATCAACATCAAGACTATGGCGATTCGCAGGGAAAACATGCTGTGGTTCCGCGCACCCGAAAAGGTGTACCAGAAGAAGGGGTGCCTCGCGGTGGCGCTTCGTGAACTCAGCGAGGTGATGGGCAAGAAGAAGGCCTTCATCGTGACGGACTCCTTCCTCTACGCGAACGGCTACACGAAGCCGATCGAGAAGTCGCTCGAGACGCAGGGCATCATGTTCACGACGTTCTCGAACGTCGCCCCCGACCCGACGCTCGCGTGTGCGAAGGAAGGCGCAAAGCTGATGGCCAGCTTCAAGCCCGACGTAATCATCGCCATCGGCGGCGGCAGCGCGATGGACGCGGCGAAGATCATGTGGGTTCTCTACGAACACCCGAAAGTCGACTTCCAGGATATGGCGATGCGCTTCATGGATATCCGCAAACGCGTCTACACGTTCCCGAAGATGGGCGAAAAGGCCTACTACATCGCCGTGCCGACCTCGGCCGGCACGGGTTCGGAAGTGACCCCGTTCGCCGTCATCACCGACGAGAAGACGGGCGTGAAGTATCCGCTCGCCGACTACGAACTGATGCCGAAAATGGCGATTGTCGATGCCGACATGCAGATGAGCGCACCGCCCGGACTGACGAGCGCCTCGGGCATTGACGCGGTTTCGCACGCGCTCGAAGCCTACGCCTCGATGATGGCGACCGACTATACAGACGGTCTGGCGATTCGCTCGCTGCAGACGACGTTCAAGTATCTGCCGCTCTGCTATGATTCGGCCGTGACGAAGGTGCCGAATCCGAAGGCGCGCGAAAAGATGGCGAACTCCGCGACAATGGCCGGCATGGCGTTCGCAAACGCATTCCTCGGCGTGATGCACTCGATGGCCCACAAACTCGGTGCGTTCCACCACATCCCGCACGGCATTGCCAATGCGCTGATGATGGAGGAAGTTCTCCGCTTCAACGCCAGCGCGACACCCCGCAAGATGGGCACGTTCCCGCAGTACGACCACCCGCACACGCTGGAACGCTACGCGGAAATCGCGGACGAACTCGACCTCGGCGGCAAAACGGCCACCGACAAGTTCGAGAACCTCGTCAAGGCCATCCGCGCGCTCCAGAAGCGCATCGGCATCAAGCCGACAATCCGCGACTACGTCCCCGATGAGAAGGACTTCCTCGACCGCCTGGACGCGATGACCGAGCAGGCCTTCGACGATCAGTGCACGGGCGCGAATCCGCGCTATCCGCTGATGAAGGAAATCAAGCAGATGTACCTGAACGCTTACTACGGTAAGCACGAGGCTGTCTGAAGATAACTGAAAGGAGTTCGCAATGGGTAGAAAACCAAAGGTTGCAAAGACCGATAAGGTCGTCAAAACCGTGGAGAAAGTTCCTGCCAAGGGTGCTGGCCGCAAGGCCAGCGTCCTCATGGAGCGCACGGACAAGGTCGTGACCCGTGACAAGGACACGGTTCTCAAGATCTTTGGCCCGAACTACAAGGTCAGCGCCATCCTGAACGAGGCGATGAACGAGGCTCGCGCCGCCGAGACGGGGCTACCCGTGGCGAAGGTGCTTGAGGTCTTCAAGCTCCGCGACCACTGGTGCATCCGCCGCGAGTTCATCGAGGGCAAGACCCTTGCCGAGGCGATTGACGAAGACCGCAAGAACCTCACGAAGTACCTGAAGGAGTTCGTGACGATTCAGTGCGAGATCTTCACCAAGACCTCTGAGCGCATGGGCAATCTCGCCGAGAAGCTGGACAAGCAAATCTCGGCTTCGCCGCTCCCGAAGGAGAATCGCTACGACCTTCACATGAAACTCCAGAGCCTGCCGCGTGGCAAGTCTCTCTGCCACGGCGACTTCAACCCGTCGAATGTAATCATCACCCCGAAGGGCGACTGGCGCGTCATCGACTGGAGTCACGTGCGGCTCGGCGATCCGCTTGCGGACGTTGCGCGAACCTACCTACTCTTCTGGCTTTCGGGCCACATTGCGGCGGCGGAAAAGTACATGACCCTTGCCTGCGAGGCGCTCAAGGCGCGCGTTTCGGACGTGCAGAAGTGGCTGCCGATTGTGGCGGCCGCCGAATCCTCCAAGGAGCAAAGCCCGAAGAATCACGAGCTTCTCCTCCACTGGGCGAGCGTCGTGGACTACGAATAATTGAACACCACCACCCCCCTGGATGTGCGGCGGATTTTCGCCGCATCCTTCTCGCCCCCCGACCTTGCGTCTGGCGGGGCGATTTCAATTTCATCCCTGACGGGGAGTGCGGACGCCTTTCTCGCCCTTGACCTGACGAACGGCTTCGCAACGACGGCGGGGCCACGCCTTGTCCTCGCCGTCGCGCCGGGGCTTCCTGACGCGGATAGGCTCGCGGACGACCTGCGGATTCTCACGTCCGACGCGAAAGGGACGAATGCCTTCGCCTATCAGGCGCGCATTCTCGAGTTCCCGCCCCTGCTGGACGGCGACCGCACCGCGCTCGGTCTTCGGCTCAAGACCCTCGCCGCCATTCGGGCGTGGTCGATTTCGCCCCATGCGTGCGTCGTCGTCACTTCGTTCCCCGCCCTCTCCACGCCCGTGCCGACGGAAACCGCGCCCGCACTCGTACTCGGCGGCGGCGCGGCGGTTCGCTTTGCCTCCGTCTGCGCGACTCTCGCGAAACTCGGCTACGAACGCGTACCTACGGTGGAGCGCGAGGGTGACTACTCCGTGCGCGGCGGAATCGTCGATGCGTGGTCCCCGGGGGAGGAGTTCCCCTTCCGTGCGGAGTTCTTCGGCGAAGACCTCGAATCCATCCGAATGTTCGACGCGGCGACACAACTTTCGGTCGAGCGCGTCTCATCCGCAACGCTACTCCCCGTCAAATCGCCTGACGGGACGGAATCGTCGCGCCATCTGACCGATCTGCTACCGGATTCCACTACGCTTCTCGCACTGGAGCACAACGACTACGCAATCGGAACGGTTCTCGGTTCGCGGCGCTTTGCGACCATTTACACGGGCGATCCCGCACCGTGCGGCGTTCCGACCTACGCCTTCCAGACGACACCCCTGCCGGGCTTCGCCGAACTCGGCGCAGAGGAGACGCACCACCCCGAACTGTTCGAGTCCGCCCGCAAGCGGCTCGAAGCCCACCTCGCAACCGCCGAACGGCGCGGCGAAACGGTGGTGCGGCTGGATGACCTTTCTGGCGGCTTCGAGATTCCGGGGCTGGTCGTGGTGACCAAGGCCGACCGCGTCTTCACCAAGCGCAGAACCCACTTCCGCAAAACCGCCGCGACCTTCCAACAGGGAGCGAGGCTCAACGACTTCGACGACCTCGAACCCGGCGAATACGTCGTGCACGTCGATTACGGCATTGGACGCTTCATCGGCTCTTCCGAAATTGTCGTGGACGGCAAACGGAGTGAAGTCTTCACGATTGAGTATGCCGACGGCGCGAAACTGCACGTTCCGGCGAACCACGCGCACCTCCTTTCCCGCTATGTCGGCGTGAAGGGCGAAGCGGTCAAACTCCACCGGCTGGATGGGAAGCGATGGGCGAAGGACAAGAAGGAAGCACAGAAGGCGGTCGCCGACCTTGCCTCCGCCCTGCTGGAGACGCAGGCGCGGCGCGAGGTCGTGCCGGGTTTTGCCTATGCCGTGCCATGCGAGGGACTGGAAGCGTTCGAGGCCGCCTTCCCCTACGAGGAAACACCCGATCAGGCAAGCGCAATCGCCGCAATTAAGAAAGATCTCGCCGCCCGAAAGCCGATGGATCGGCTCATCTGCGGCGACGCGGGCTACGGCAAGACCGAAGTCGCCATGCGCGCCGCATTCATTGCCGCGATGAACGGCAAGCAGGTCGCCGTGCTTGCCCCGACGACCGTGCTTGCCGAACAGCATTTCGAGACCTTCACCTCGCGCTTCGACGGCACACCCGTGCGCATCGAGTCCGTCTCACGCTTCCAGAGCGCGGGAACGCACGAGGGAACGTTCCGCCGACTCGCGACGGGGGCGTGCGACATCGTAATCGGGACCCATGCCATCCTGTCGGGCAAGATTGCCTTCCGCGACCTCGGCCTCATCATCATTGACGAGGAGCAGCGTTTCGGCGTTCGCCACAAGGAGTTCCTCAAGGCTCTTCGCGCCACGGCGGACGTGCTGACGCTCTCCGCGACGCCCATCCCACGCACGCTCTACCTTTCCATGACGGGCGCACGCGACCTCTCCCTCCTCCGTTCGCCGCCGCGTGAGCGCGTCGCCGTCGAGACGAATGTCGTGACGGATTCGGACGAAGTCGTCCGCGCCGCAATTGAAGCCGAACTCGCCCGGGGCGGGCAAGTCTTCTTCCTCCACAACCGCGTAACGACAATCGCGAAAGTTGAGAAGCGCCTGAAGTCCATCTGCCCGAAGGCGCGGATTGTCGTCGCGCACGGCCAGATGGACGCAAAGGCGCTCGCCCGCAAAATGCGCGACTTCGAACGCGGCGATTACGACATTCTCCTTTCAACGACCATCGTGGAGTCGGGCATCGACATTCCGCGCGCCAATACGATTCTCGTTGACCACGCCGAGACGTTCGGCCTCGCCGACCTCTACCAGTTGCGCGGACGCGTCGGGCGTTCCTCGCGGCAGGGACGAGCCGTCTTCCTCCTGCCGACAGGCGGACTCGTCGATTCGGAGGCACGCGAACGGCTCGCCGCGCTCAAGCGGCACGGCGGGCTCGGAAGCGGCTTCAACCTCGCCGTGCGCGACCTCGAACTGCGCGGCGCCGGCAACCTACTCGGCTCCCAGCAGTCGGGGCATATCGCGGCGGTCGGCTTCGGCCTCTACTGCCAACTTCTCCAGCGTACGATCGCCGCAATGAAGGGCGAAAAGGTCTGTGAGGTTGTGGATGTCAGGCTGAACCTCGACTTCATCGACCTCTCCCCCGCTTCGGGCGACACCGAGGCCGCCGCCGCACTTCCCTACGACTACATCGAGGAGGACGTCCAGCGCATGAGTTACCTGAAGCGGTTCGCCGAGGCGACGAATCGCCGCGTCGTCGCGGCACTTGCGGACGAACTGCGCGATCGCTTCGGGCCGCTTCCCCCGGCGGCGCGGCGGTTCGTGCGTCTCGCCAACCTGCGCATTGCCTGCACGGCGGCGGGCGTCGGAATCGTGGACGCGACGGGTTCGCGTGCGATTCTCTACAAGAATAGCACTCGCGAGATTGCGAAGGTGGTGGACTTGCGCGGCAAAACACCCGACTGTAAGATCAGCGAACTTTCCAGTTCGCTTTCACCCGCAAAGACCTTCTGAAGGCTGACGGAAGACCGCACAAGTTTTCCAAATATGCGGCGGCAGGGGGTCTCATTTCATGAAGCGCGCCAGCAGGGCGATGAGGGCGGTGTCGGTGCGGAGGATGCGCGGACCGAGCGACAGGCGGCGGAAGCCCTGTGCCTCGAGAAGTTCAACCTCGTCATCCGTCCAGCCGCCTTCCGGGCCGACGGCGAGAAGCAGTCTCTCCCCCGCCACCCGCGTGGAAAGCGGAATCGCCGCGCCGTCGTAGGGATGCGCCACCACGCGGTTCGGGGTCGGGAACGCCGCGTCCAGCTCGTCCCTCACCCAGCGGCGGAAGTTTCGAACGGTCGTCAATGTCGGGAGGATGCTCGTACCCGCCTGCATGAGGCCGTCGATGAGGAGCGGACGGTAGTTCGCCTCCTTGAGAAGCGTCGCTCCCCAGAAGTCCTTCTCGACCTTCTTCGCCCCAACAAGCACAATGCGCCCCACGCCCAGCGCGGCAAGTTGCGGCAGAAGCCGCTTCATCACGCGCGGGCGCGGCGGAGCGAGGACGAGATCGACCCACGGCTTCAGGCTCTCCTCCTCGTGCGCCGTGCGCACGGTAATGCGCCCGTCTTCAATCGAGACGATTTCCGACGTGCCGATCGGCCCGTTCACTTCGCCCGTCTTGAGAATCTGCCCGACCTCGCCATGCAGGACGTTCAATACGTGCTCGGCGCGAACGCCGCCGAATGTTGCAACGCCATCCACAATCTCATTCGGTTCGAAAAGGATTCGGTTCACGCTTCACGCCCCTTCCCGTCCACTCCCCAGATGGAACGGATGTGCGCAACGCCGCGCCGAAGAGCCTCCTCGGAAACGGATGCGGATGGCTCAAAGACGACGTGCTTCACGTTCGCGGCAAAGTCCCGGAGCGCGGCGAAATCGACCTTCCCCCCGCCGGGCGCGAGATGGTCGTCGGTGAAATCCACCACATCGTTGAGGTGCATCCCCGCGAAGTGCCGCGCCTCTTCGGCGGACGGAACTGGCCCCTCGTGCCAGCGGTGCATCCGCCGCACCCGATCGTGTCCCGTGTCGAACCAGCCGCGAATCGGCGCGGACGCGAACGTCGTGCAGAGTTCCGCGAGTTCCTCTTCGCACGGAAAGCCCTCGTAATACGGCAGGTTCTCCAGCGAGAGCGTGACGCCGTTCTTCTCAAGCACGGGAACGAGCGCGTCGATTTCCCGCTTGAAAACATCGAGATGCCGTCGGCCGTGCTTCAGGCGAAGTGTCTTCGCCCGTGCGAGCGCCCGACGGTAAGGTCTGGACGCGGCGTCGTTCCCGTTCGCGGCAAGAATCCGCCCCAAGACGGACGAATCGAGTACGCGGAAAAGCCCCGAAAACGCAACGCGCCCCGCATGGAGAACGACCGCGTCCGCACCCATTTCCGCCGCGAACTCAACGTTGCGCACGACATGGATGCGGGCGAGCGAACGCGCATCCGCGTTCAGGCTCGCAAGCGAATAGAGTTCGGGATAGCCCTGCGGCGCGGAAATCGGCACGGGGCAGAAGGCATGGACGCTGCCGACGGGAATCTGATTCAGCCGCACCTTGAATCCTTTCGTCTGCTGAAGCGTCGTGTGGTAACCGAGTTCCAGTTCCTCAAAGCCGAGCGCAAGCGCTGCGTCCGCGATTTCTTCGCCGGAAGTAAGGCGGCGGTTGCACCAGTTCGTAGAAAGGGAGAGTTTCACGGCAGGGTCAGACGATCCATCATGTAGCAGAGAACGGCCTCGTCGTTCATCGAGCGCTCGCTCTGCCTGAACGCATCCTCGACCGCCTCAACGTTGCGAAATGCCAGGTGGCGCGGCAAACGCTCCTCAATCATGAACCGCCGCATGAAGCCCATGATAGTCTTGTAGAACGCCTTGCGCACGAGGGCGACATCCTCGACAAAGGCATCTTCGCGCTCGTTCAAGTCCTTCTTCATATCGGACTTCGCCTTTTCCTTCAGTTCGGCGAGAATAGCCGCAAGTCGCTTCCCAGCCCGCGCCTTCTCAAACACACCGTTCAGACCCGTCGAGGAGAAGATTTCCCGAATCTCCTCATACGGCTCGCCCGTCAGGCCTCCTTTCAAAAGCGGCAGGTCAATGCGCTGGCAGCGAGAGACGATCGTCGGAAGGATTGAGTCGGGCGCGTCCGTCTGCAGGAGGAAAAGCGTCTTCGGCGGCGGTTCCTCAAGCGTCTTCAGGAAGGAGTTCGCCGCCGCCGTCTCCATGCGGTCGGCCGAGACGATGACACCGACCTTCCAGCCGCCCGAAAAGGCGGTCACGGACATCGGCTCGATCAGCACGTCGCGCATCGTCCCCGTGTGAATCGAACGTCGCGCCCCCTCGGGCTCAAGGTAAATCACATCGGGATGGCTGCGGTGTGAAATCTGCTCCGGTGCGTCCGGAAAGAGTTTGCGGAGAATGAGGTTCGTCAGTTCGTCGCAACTGCCGTGCAGGTCGCCGCAGAGCAGATAGCCATTCGCCACCGCCCCCACGTCAATCGAGTGCGCAATCAGACCAAAGGCTTCAGCGACTTCCATATCCGCTCCCAGACTTCGTCCGGCGTACCGTTCGCATCAATCTTCACGATGCGCGTCGGCTCGGTCTCGGCCATTTCAAGAAATCCCGCACGAAGCCGGGCGTGAAACGCCGCGCCAGCGGACTCGATGCGGTCCGCCGGCATCGCCGTCGCCGCCTCACGCCCGCGCATTCGGGCAAGTGCCGTTTCGGGCGCGACATCCAGAAGCAGGGTCAGGTCGGGACGAAGTCCGTCCGTCGCGAAGTCGTTAACGATGCGCAGCGTCTCGAGCGGCAGACCGCGCCCGTAGCCCTGATAGGCGAAGGTCGAATCACTGAAGCGGTCGCTCACGACCCACTTGCCCGCCGCGAGCGCCGGCGCAATCACGTTTTTCACGAGCTGGGCGCGGGCGGCCAGAAAAAGGAGAAGTTCCGCCTTGTCACAGGGCGGATCGCGCAACTCCTCGCGGAGGAGGCTGCGGATGAGTTCGGCAAGCCGCGTTCCGCCGGGTTCGCGGGTGAAGACCGCCTCAACGCCGGCTTCCGCCAGCGCGGAGGCAAGCCGCTTCACCTGCGTGGACTTTCCGCAGCCCTCGCCACCCTCGAACGTAATGAACTTGCCGCGCGCCATTCCTTACATATTGCCGATGACGGCCTTGATGCGGCGAACGCCAGCGGAGGAGGACTGCTCCTTCACAATCTTGAAACTGCCGAGGTCCCTCGTGTTCGCCACGTGCGGCCCGCAGCAGATCTCCTTCGAGACGTCGCCAATCGAATAGAGCGAAACCTGATCGCCGTACTTCGCGCCAAAGAGAGCCATCGCCCCCTCCTTCTTCGCCTCCTCGACGGTCGTCATCTTCTTCGTCACGTCGATGCCCTCGGCAATCCACCCATTGACGAGTTTCTCGACTTCGGCAATCTGTTCGGGGGTCATCTTCTCGGGCCACGTGAAGTCAAAGCGCAGGCGTTCCGGCGTGATGTTCGATCCTTTTTGGAGAGCCGTCGGGCCGAGCACCTTGTGAAGCGCGGCGTGAAGGAGGTGCGTCGCCGTGTGCATCCGCGTCACGACTTCGCTGTTATCCTGCAACCCCGCCTTGAACGAACCTGCGCTCGTCGTGCGCGAGAGTTCCTGATGCTTGCGGTTCGCCTCGTCGAAGCCCGCCTTGTCAACCGTCAGTCCCGCCTTCGCCGCCATCTCAAGCGTCATCTCGAACGGAAAGCCGAACGTGTCGTAGAGTTTGAACGCCGTCTTGCCGCTGATCTGCGACTGGCCGTGCGCCTTCAACTGCTCGGCGACCTTGTTGAACATCGCCTCGCCCTTGTCGAGCGTTTGGTTGAAGCGGTTTTCCTCCGCCTCAAGGTCGAGACGGCACTGCGTGAGATTCGCCGCGAGTTCAGGGTAGACGTGGTTGTATTTCGCGCAGATGACCTCCGCCAACTTCACCGTGAAGCCCGGCGCGATGCCGAGGAAGCGGCTGTAGCGCACGGCACGGCGAATCAGGCGACGCAGCACGTAGTTCGCGCCGACATTGCCCGGCTTCACGCCGCCCTTCGGGTCGCAGAGAATGAATGTCGCCGTCCGCATGTGGTCGGCGATAATCCGCCGCGCACGAAGCGCAAGTTCGGCGTCGTCGGGACGGATTGTCGAAAGGTCGTCGATTGCCTTCATGATCGGCGCGAAGATTTCGGTATCATAGACGGTCGGCGCACCGCTCATCATGCATACCGTGCGCTCCACGCCCATGCCCGTATCCACGTTGTGCCGGCCGAGCGGCTCGAACTTGCCTTCCGCATTCTTGTTGTACTGCATGAAGACATTGTTCCAAATCTCAATGTACTTCCCGCAGTGGCAACCGGGACGGCACGCCGGACAGCACGGCGGCTTGTGCGTGTCGATGAACATTTCCGTATCTGGCCCGCACGGGCCGGTCGTCCCCGCCGGCCCCCACCAGTTGTCCTCACGCGGCAACGGGAAGATGTGGCTTTCGGGAAGTCCCTGCCCCTTCCAGAGTTCAATTGCCTCGTCGTCGCGCGGAATCCCCTCCTCGCCGGCGAAAACCGTCACATACAGGTCGGCGGGGTCAAAGCCGAGTTTCGTCGTCAGGAACTCGAAACTCCACGCAATCGCCTCCGGCTTGAAATAGTCGTTGAGCGACCAGTTGCCGAGCATCTCGAAAAAGGTGAGGTGCGCCGCGTCGCCCACCTCGTCGATATCGCCCGTGCGAACGCACTTCTGCACGTCGGTCAGCCGCTTGCCTGCAGGGTGTTCCTGCGCACCCATCAGGTATGGCACGAGCGGGTGCATTCCCGCCGTCGTGAAGAGCACGGTCGGGTCGTTTTCGGGAATGACCGACGCCCCGGGGATGATCTTATGCCCCTTCGATTCAAAAAACTTCAGATACAGGTCGCGGAGTTCGTCCGCAGTTAGGTTCTTCATGATGCCTCTACTTTCGTTGATTGCGCATATTTTATCACAAAAACGCGACGTCGGCGCAAACTTATGGAGATTTCGTATCCATTTCACGAAAAAGCGCAGACACGAGGTGTCTGCGCATCTGTTAACCAAATGTCGGGATGGACTCACTCCGTCAGGGCGAGGCCTCCGCCGAGGGACTTGTAGAGGTCGATCAGGCAGAGAGTGATCTGCCCACGCGAGATGACAAGTTCCTCCTCCAGCGTGAGGCGGCTGCGCTGCGCGTCAAGCACGTTGTTGAAGTCCTTCAGGCCGTTCTTGTAGAGGTCTTGTGAAATCACCACCGCGTCCGTCGCCGCCTTCACGGCCCCTTCAAGAGCCTGATAGCGGTGATATTCCTGCGTATACGCCGCGTAGGCGTTTCGGACTTCCCCGTAGGCGTTCTCAAGTGCGAGTTCGTAGTTAAGCAAGGCCTGTTCGGTCTTAGCCTCCTCCGCCTTCACGCTCGAATAGATTGCTCCGGCCTGGAAAATCGGCCAACTGATGGACGGCCCGAACGACGACATCACGCTGCCGTACTTGAAGAAGTCGCTGATGTGCGTGGACTGGAGGCCAACCGAACCCGTGATGAAGAGTTTCGGAAACCACTGCGCCTTCGCCACGCCAATGCGCGCAACCTGCGCGGCCAGCTGGCGTTCCACCGCCTTCACGTCTGGACGCGACCGCAGCATGTTGAGCGGCAGGTCGGCCACGCGCTGTGGCGCGAGCAGCCAGTCGCGGTGCAATTCGGGTTCGCCCAGATACTCATGGAGTGCACCCGGAACCGTACCCGCGAGGATGGCGAGCGCATTCTTGAGCGACTCCTCCTGCGCCAGAAGAGTCGGAATGCGTGCCCGCGTCTGTTCGACGACGTAGGCGCACTGGTTCACGGCGAGTTCATCGCCGATGCCTGAATCGAGACGCGACTTCAGGATGTCGTAGGTTTCGCTCTGGAGGACGAGGTTCGTGCGGGCCACGGCAATGCGCTCCTGCGTCGTGCGCAGGTTGATGTATTGCGTGCCGATCTGGGTCGTCAACGCGATCCAGGCGTCCGCAACCGTCCACCCGGCGGCCTCTGCGAGCGCGAGAGCCGCTTCGGTGGCGCGGCGGCTGCCGCCAAAGACGTCGATTTCCCAGTCCGCGCCCACGCCGAGGTCGGTCGTTCGCGTCCGCTTGCTGTTCAATCCCGAACTGGCGAGCGAGGAGTTGTTCTTGCGCAAGACGTCATGCGACCACGCGGCGTTCACGTTGAACTTCGGGAGAAACGCCGAATAGGTTCCGAGCAGTTCCCAGTTCGCCTGCACGAGCCGGCTCTGGGCGATGCGGAAGTTGACGTTGTTGGAGACCGCGCTCTCGACGAGGTTCGAGAGCACGGGATCGTTGAATCGCTCCCACCACCGCGCCATGCCGTCCGTCGAAATGACGACGCGGTCGTCTGCGTTCGACACGGCGGGTTCGTATTCACAACCCGCGGTGAGGTTCGTCGTCGGTGCGCCCGCATCGGGGAGCGCGTAGGTGACGTCGGCGAACGCCGGTTCCGAATAGTCCGGCCCGACCGAGGGAAGGTACTGGGTGCAACCCGTGAGCGCCGCAAGCGCGGCAATGGCTGGATGTCTCAACTTCATTACGAATTCCTCCTATCCTTGAGTTCGCGGCGGCGACGTGCCTTGGCCGCAATATACGCGAAGAACCTCTTCGCATTTTCGCGCCACGTCTGGAAAAGCGCGTAAAGCCCCGGGACGAGCAAGATGCCGAAGGCGACCGAGAAGAACATTCCCCAGAACTCGGTCGTGCCGAGGTGGCGGCGGCTTGCCGCGCCCGCACCCGTGGCAATCATCATCGGCAGCGTGCCGAGGAGCGTCGTCAGCGCCGTCATCAGCAGCGCGCGCAGACGTTCGCCCGCCGCCGCGCCGGCCGCATCGACGATCGAGTAGTTCTCCTTCTCGCGCTTGTCCTTCGCGAACTCGACGATCAGGATCGCGTTCTTCGACGCGAGGCCGATCAGCAGCACGAGACCGAGCTGCGCGTAGATCGAGAGCGCATACGGCTGGCCTTCCGCAACGATGCCCCACCACTTGAGACCCGTCAGCGCACCGAACACGGCGACAAAGATCGAGAGCATCACGGGGAGCGGAATCGTCCACGACTCGTACTGCGCGACGAGGAACAGGTAGCCGAATATGATCGAGAGCGCGAGCAGCGGAGCTGCCGAACCGGCGTTGCGCTCCTCCTGAAACGTAATTCCCGACCACTCGAAGCCGTAGTCCTCCGGAAGAACTTCCTTGAGCGTCTTTTTGATTTCGTCCATAATCGCGCCCGTCGCGACGCCCGGCTTCGGCATGACTGTGATTGCCGACGACACGAACATGTTGTAGCGCGAAAGCATGCGCGGGCCGAGTTCGCGCGTGAGTGTGCCGAGCGAGCCAATCGGAACCATCTCGCCCTTGTCCGACCGGGCGTAGAGCCGCAGGACGGACTCCGGCACGTC
>CAVAHB010000145.1:0-7460 GCA_963588415.1 Faecalibacterium sp. CAG:74 | reverse complement strand
TGACGAGCCGCTGCCAGTCCGGGAGGCAGTGGATCTCGTCGATCAGGATGCGCGTTCCGCCGTGCTGGACGTGGTATTTGGCCAGGTCGTAGAGCTCGAGCGGATTCAGCCAGAGGTTGTCCATCGAGACGTATAGCGCGGTCTTCGCCTCGCCGGGGTTCTCCTTGAGGAACTGGAGGAACATCGTCGTCTTGCCGACGCCGCGCGGGCCGTTCAGCGCCAGGATGCGAACCGACCAGTCGAGTTCGGACGCGAGATAGCGGTGAAAGCTCGTGTCCGTCTCTCGGACAAGTTTGTCCGAGGTCTCGTAAATCTGCTGAATCGACTGATTATCCATGGTTTTGCGTCTCTGCAATTGCTGTTTAGGGTTTGCAAACCATATGTTTTCTGGTTTTCTGCGGTTTCGATGCCACACATTATCGCATTTCACGCCGCAGCCGTCAAGGGGCTGTGGTTGCGACTGGCGAGTTGCCGTTTTGCATACAGTTCCGTAATTGTTCTGACACGATCATATCAGGATTAGGCTCCAGCGCATGAGGAGCGAGTGCAGAGAATGCGTGGCTAAGGCGTGAACCGCCTTAGCCACGCAGAGGTTGCGCGGCGGATTCGTCGCGAGAACGAACGGCCAGACAGGCCGTTTACTTCGTTTTCGCCGTCTTCACTTCTCCTTCGGACAGACCTTCAGCACCGTCGCGTTGATCAGGGGAACGGTCGTATCGACCGACCAGTAGCGTCCGTCGTTGACGACCGGCAGCGTCAGGCCCGTTCCCAGGTCGCGCACGACCGGCGGCTCGCCGAACAGTTCCTTCGAGATGCCGACGCGCACGTCGCGAGTCAGGCACGACGTGTTGATCGTCGAAATCAGCACGGATCCGTCCTTCGCGCGATACGGCGTCACGGGGACGTTCTTGACGGAACTTCTGACGTGCGGCGTGAAATCGCCCAGCCGCGTCAGCAGCGCCAGCAGTTCGTTTCGCATATCGTCCGGCCGTCCGAGATCCCAGCCATACGCCCACGATCCGTGAAGGATGATGAGCCGCCCCGCGCCGGCGGACACTTCCGAGAAGCTGATGGCCGAGCCCTGCTTCTCAAGCGACTGCACGTCCTCAATGCCGAACCGCCTGAAGAACGCGCCGCCGTTCACGCTATCCGTTTCGTCCGATGCGAGATAGATGCCGCCGGCGCGGACGAACCGCTCAATGCGGTCGCCCATTTCCTTCGGCATGGCGCGCACGATGTCGTCGATCAGAAGACGCGACTTGACCGCGACATCCAGTTCCGGAAACTCGTCGATCATGTAGCGGTCCGCGTTGACGTTCAGTTCCCGGAGGCAGTTCGCAAGCCCGTAATGGGCTTTCGTCCGCGTGTGAAGCTGGTACTTCACCGTTTCGGAGAGTTCGTCATGGCCGGTCTGAAGCGACATCGCCAGACACACGGGGTCGCTGATGTAGTCGGCGTTGAAGAGAAGCCGATGGTAGGCCTTCAGCTGCGCCACGTTCTGCGGCGCCGGGCGGCCGCCCCACCACTGGCAGTAGTTCGACTCGAAGCACTGCATCATGCCCATCCACATGTAGGCGAAGACCGCGTGTTCTTCCGTCGGCGGCGGCTGGCAACATTCGTCGCCGTAGGGAAGGCCGAACGTACGCGCCGCCGCGAGCCACTTGACGAAGGAAACGCAATACCGCTCGCTCGTCTCGTGGAAGAGCGAGGCCGGCCCGAGATCCCGACCGATTCGCAGGAATTCCCCGAACGACATCCCCGACATCTTGTTCTCAATCGGATGGAAGTTGACGTTGAATGTCAGGTGTCCCCGGTAGCCCGTTGCGCGTATGGCCTCGCAGACCTTCCTGACGACCCGGTTGTTCAGGCCTTCCATGAAGCGCGAATAGTCCGACAGGATTTTCGGATCCGCCACGATTTCCGCCGGGGAGACCGGGGCTTCCCCCGTCGTCCGCCGCCATTCGTTGAAGGCCTTCAGCCGAAAATCCGACCACATCAGCCGCATCGGCCGGCTGTCGTTCGCCTCCTGCACGACCACCGAATGGCATCCGTAGCTGGCGTTGATGCCGATGACGTTCGGATTTTTCGCCACCAGCGTGGCGAACGTGCGGTAGTAGTCCGTCAGCTTGTCCACGTAGAACGCGCTTGCGGAATCGTAGGTGAAGCTGTTCCACTTCGTGGTCTCCACCGCGCCGGTCGGCGACCAACTCTTGAGAGGCGGCGATTCCTTTGCGTATTCCTTCGGGAAGGTGAAGAGATTTCGGGCGGCGATCTTCATGCCGGCGCGCGCGATGCGGTCGAACCGCGCCGGGCACGCGGAGAAGTCTGGGTGTCCGTCCTTGTCCAGTTTCCAGCCAATGTGGACTTTCGCCGAATCATATCCCAGGCGGTGCATTCGGTTGAATTCGCCGAATCCCTCGTGACCGCCGCAGATCATGGAATAGTAGCAGGGCCGGTCGCCGAGTTCAGGCTTCGGCATCAGCGAACAGCGGCTGGACGTCGCCGCGCCGCAGACGAGCGTGACCTGCCCGCACTCGGGCGCGTTCTCGCACGGAACGAACTCCGTGAAGGCCGCGCCAAGCCGCCCCTCGCGTCGGAACGCGACCGTCGCAACTGTGAAGGACGGCGCGGCTTTGGACTTGAGGAGATCCAGCGGGACGAGTTCTCCGTCCGCCGCCGCGACCGCACGGTACTCGTAGACGCGCACGGGCAGCGGATTGCCGACCTCGAACGCCGCCTCTTCCGGCTCGACCAGCCCGACGACCGTCTCCTCGGGCGGACGGATTCGGACGGACTGCACCGTATACGACCGCGCATCCTCCGGCATCTGGAAGACCTGAAGGGCGCGGACTTTCCGTTCGGGATGCGGGTTCAGGATCGTCCAGCGGTAGTTGGCGTTCCACGTTGCCCCGAGTTCGTCTTTCGGCAGGTAGACGGCCGAAGCCCAGGCGAAGCCGGGCGGCCCCCACCACGTGTTGTCAGGCCCGCCCTGTCCCGGGCCGAGTTCCAGATCCTCCGAGCAGAAGACGCCGCAGTTCCAGCGCAGCGTGGCGAAGGCCGGCTCGGTCGTTCCGTCCTCGTAGACGATCAGACACCCGGCCAGCGTCGGGTCGGCGTTCGGCGGCTGACGCCCTGCGACGTGCGTCACCTCGAATGCGCCGGCCGGCGCATCGACGGCGATTTCGACGCTTGGCGCTTCCGGCGAAAGCGTCAGCGGCAGTCCCGCCGGCGCGACTTTCCGCGCAACCTTCTCCATCGGCGGCGGTGCGAAGGCACGGCTGCCGAAGAGACGCACGTCTCCGATGCGAACGGTCTCGTCCGTCGTCGGGAACATCTCGAAGAAGAGGAGTCCGCTTGTCGTCACGTGCGGATAACGCCATCCGACATCCGAGGGAAAGCGCGTAATCCACTCCGTCAGCCCCGCTTCACGCGGCGCGAATCCCTCCGGAATCTTCGCATCGACGTCATCCCAGCGGACGTTGTCCGAAAGCTGCATGCCCTCCGCACTTCCCAGCGTCACCGACCGGACGGCCAGCCGCCCCGACGACTTCCATTTCAGAGACCAGCCGCGAACCGTCAGCGGCGTCTGGACGGCGAACAGGGCGCGGTCGCCCCTGCGGAGTTCGAGCGTCCCGTCCTCGCGGCGGTGGCCGCCCGACCCGCCGAGATAGACGCACGGGCCGAGTTCCCCCGAAGCGCAATATGACGGCGACTGGGCGCGCGGATACGTCTTTTCGGCCTGAACGCGGAAGTCCTTCAACTTCACTCGCGACTGGGTCGCCGCAGCCGAGTCGAAGGCGATGCCAACCGAAAGCGGGCCGTCGTACGAACCCGCGAACTGCTCCACCCGCTTGTCAGCCCCCTTTTCGAGAATCTCGGCGATGATGCGGCCTTTTTCCCTCGCGATCGTCAGGGTGACGACCGAGGAAGCGACGGCATTCGTCGTCCGTTCGACCTTGTTCGCATCCTCGCCGACGCAAAAGCCCAGTTTACATTTGCCGGGCGCGTCGTTCCCGCGGCTGGCGAACGCCCGCCAGCTCCCGCCGCCGGACGGCGAAAGCGTGAGGCGAAAGCCGTTCCACTGATCAAGCGCGTCAATCTCGAACGTCGCGGAAACACGCACGTCGCCGCCATACGTCTCGGGCCATTGCGCCACGCCCCAGCGGAACTTTCCGCAATCCTTCGCCTTCGACGAGTCGAAGACGAAGCCCCGCGCCTCCGGGGCGAAGCACTCCGTCTGTCCCACGAAGGTGAAAGCCGATGCGGCGCCCGCAAGTAGGCCGGCCGACAAAAGAACTGACAACTTCATTGTTTTCTTCTTCATTGTTGTTTCTCCCGGTTTTCCTTATTTCAATCCATTTCGGCAGCACAGCCGGTAGCCGTTTTCGTAGACATAGAAATCTTTGGCACTGGCCGTATACTCCTGGCCGAAGCCTCGTGCGGCCGAACGGCAGTCGGTGACGCCTCGACTATTATAACTTCCGCCGCGGATGACGCGTCGGCCGGACGAGGAGTCCGAACAGACGTCGCCGCCGAGGGACGAGATGTCAACCTTGTAGTAGTCAAGTGTCCACTCGCTCACGTTGCCGTGCATGTCGTAAAGCCCCCAGGCGTTCGCCGGATACGAACCGACGATTGCCGTTCCATGTTCCGGCCCGACCGTCTTGCGATCGACATCTGTAAAGTTGTCGCCGTTCGCGACAAAACCGTCGGTCGTTGCGCTTCGACCGGGAATAACCGCGTTCAACCACCAGTGAGTGCCGTTATACTTGTTGTTGCCATCCTTACTGTACTCCTTGTACCACGCGGGAGTCGCCGCATAGGCGACGCCGGTGTTCCAGACGCCTTCGCCCGTCCCCGCCCGGCACGCGAACTCCCACTGCGCCTCGCTCGGCAGGTCGAAGTCTATTCCCGTTCGGGCGCGGATGAGACCCAGCACGCTGTCCGAGGTCGGCGCATCCGGCCACTGCGTCGCTCCGCGCAAATTCAGGTAATACGCCTGCTCGACGGGGCGATCCGTCCAGTTGACGAGGAAGTTGGAATTGTCCACGCTCGGCGGGGTTGATCCGCCCGTCAGGCACGCATGCTGCCCGTGCGTCGTCTCGAAGACTGCGATGTAGTAGTTGTTCGTCAGTCGGACGACGTGGTTGGACTCGTTGACCGGCAGCGTCCAGTCCCTGAACTTCGACTCCTCCACGGACGAAGAGCCCATCGTCCACGCGACGTCCTTCGCAAGGATCTTGCGCATGACAATCTTGGTCGACTTGTATTCGCGGTTCTCGTGCAGTCCGCCCGGCAGGAAGTCCTCGCCGGGATAGTAGCGCACGAGATCCGCCGCATCCGCCGCGAGGTTCGCGGCGGAAACGACCATGTAGTCCGGCGTGTCGTCCAGCGGGTAGGCCGTGACGACGGCGCGGACGCCGTCCGCCGGCAGCTTGAAAGTCCCCGTCGCCGGATGCCAGAGAATCTCGTGCAGGCCATCCGTCTCCACCTTGCGGAAGACGTCGCCCGCAACGAATGCGCCGATGTAGTTCCCGCCGATCGAAACACCGTTCGCATCGACGACGTCCAGCGTCACGACCGCCGGCGAACCGGAAAGTTCGTAGGTAATCGTCGCCTCCGCCTTTGCGGCGTCCCACGCCATGGCCACTGCCCCGACGGACGGCTCTTCCGCCCGGGCGGCGACCGCCGCAAGCGTCGTCACCGCCGCCACCAACACGTTCTTCACATTCATCTTGGTTTCCTCCTTGTCTTATTTGAGCCCCGCCCGACAGGCGACGCGAAATCCGGTTTGATACTGCCACTTGTTGTTGCTTACGCGATCCCGCGTCGTCGTCAGCAGCAAGAAGTTGTGCGTGTCGCGCCAGCCGCCGCCGCGCACGACCGTTTGCGTGCTGTCATTTATCGCGTCGGCCGTCTGAACCGCGCCGTTCCGCCCCGTGATGTCCGCGGCGTAGACGTCCAGGCAGAGTTCGTTGACGTTGCCGTGCATATCGTAGAAGCCCCAGTCGTTCGGCGAGTAGACGCTGCCGACGGCAATCGTTCCGTTCGTCAGGCCGCATAGGGAAGGTTTCGGAATCGTGTACTTCGTCGGCGACGTTTCGTCCTGCACGTATCCGCCGTTGAACGCCCAGCGTCCCGGCGTGTCGGCGGAATAAATGCGGTGCGCCGCCGTTCCATTCACCGTCCACCATTGCCAACTGCTCGTATAGCGCGTCCCTTCGTTCCATTCGCCCTCGGCGCCCCCCGCCCGGCACGCAAACTCCCACTGCGCCTCGCTCGGCAGGTCGAAGTCAATTCCCGTCCGAGTCCGCAGCAGCCCGAGGAAACTGCCGGAAGCCGGCTCGCCCGGCCAGACGCGGTTGCCTCTGACGACGTCGTAATACGCCTGTTCGACCGGCCGCATTTCGCCGTCCACCTCGAATACCGTCCCCTGATCCGAACTGGGCAACGCGCTCTTGACCGACTGCCATTGCGCGTGCGTCGTCTCGAAGACGGCGAGATAGTAGTTGTTCGTCAGCTGGACGGGATGTGCAAGTTTGTTCGCCGAAACGGACAGTTTGACGTTGTCAAACGATCCCGGTTCGATTACCGCGCCCATCGTCCAGGGGATGTCCTTCGCGAGGACCTTGCGCATGACGAGTTTGCTCGTCCGGTAGGCGGGGTTCTCCAGAAGGCCGCCGGGCAGAAGTTCGACCGACGGATAGTAGTTCGTCCGGCAGTCCGACGACTTGGCCAGATCGACCACCATGTAGTCGGGCGTATCGTCCGTCGCGAACGCCGTGACGACGGCGCGGAGTTTGGCGTCGCCCTGAAGGCGCACGCCGGGCCACGACGCGACGGGGTCCCACCTGATGACGCCCGCGTGCGTATCGACGCGCCGCCAGACGTCGCCGGTGAAGTTCGCCGCGCCGATTTCCTTCGTGACCGAGATCCACGTGCCGTCGGTCGCGTTGGTCTGCACGTCAACCGTCACGACAGCCGGGGTCGCGCTCAGCGAATAGACGATGCTCACGCGCCGGTTCGCATCCTGCGCGACGGTCACGTTCGACACTTCGGGAACGGCGGAGAGGTTCGCGGCGCAGATCGCGCCGGTGGAAAGAAGAAGAAGTCGTTTCATGGTCGTCACCTCCGTCAGCGAATGCGAATGAACATCCCCGTCACGGGACGGGAGGAAAACGAGATTCCCGCCGAAGCGTCCACCGTCCGGGTTCGCCCGTCGATGATCGCCGCAGTCGAGACCGCGCTTGAATGCCCGCCTGAAAAGGCCAGAAGCCCGATGCCGCCCAGGGCGAAGGCGATCATCACCATCAGTTTCTTTTTTTTCATCTTTGCGTTCCTTTCGGTTGTGGTTGGGAAATCCATTGTGCGCGAAAAGGCGAACGCCGCTCCGTCACGTGAGGACACCGACGGGGTTGCGCAATTCCGTGTGACAGGCCTGATTCCGCGTGCTTCTACGC
>CAVAHB010000144.1:3606-14758 GCA_963588415.1 Faecalibacterium sp. CAG:74 | reverse complement strand
TATATGGAGAACGGTTTGTCCATATATGGAGAACGCCGTGGCCATATATGGAGAATCCCAACGCTCCCTGAGGGGTTTCGCCGCGCTCCCTGAGGGGGCCAAACGGGAACTTTCCCGTACACCTTATATATAGGGGCGGCGCGGCGGCTTCAGCACGGGCATCACGAACGCGGTTGCGGCTCGGATTTCGCCACAGAACACACTGAACTTGCCATCGGAGGGAGGTCACGCCGATTTCACCCCAAAAACAAAAGAAGCGTCAAACCACAACCCAATACCGCGAATATGGTATAATAATGGCCATGAGATTCGGGCTGATGGCTGACAACGAGAAAAGCTCCAAGCGTTTAATCCTGTCGGGTGTAACCTTGGGGGGGCGTTCTTCGTAGACAGGTTGCTATGGAAATCAAGATCTCACAAAACATTCAGGCAAACACGCTCGGCGCAAACACCGAGGCCGCAGTCACCTCCGGCCAGAACGCCGGCGCGTCTGGCGTCGCCATCCTTTCCGGTGCGTCCGTTTCCGTCAAGGGGACGACCGACTTTGAAAAACTCTTGGCCGAACTCCAACTTGAGCGCGACGAACGGAACGAGCGTCTTTTCCGTGGCCAGTTCTCGGCGGCCCTCGCCATTCTGGCCGGTCGTCAGGAGGGGCTGACAAAGACGCAGCAGACGGCGATTGCGACCCTCGGCGAGAAGTCGTCCGTCCTTGAACAGGCCGCCGCCGCCGTTCAGGCGGCGACGGACGGCCTGGATGCCGCCAGCGCCCTGCTGCAGACCGAGATCAAGAAACTCGAGCAGATGATCGAGGCGCAGAAGAAGACGCCGGAGGAACGTCTCGCCGAAATCGAAGCCGAGGAGCGGACAGAAGAACTGAAGGAAGTCGCGCGCGAGGAGAAGGCCGAAGTCGAGGAAGAGACCGAGACCGAGGAGGCGTCCGCCGAGATTCAGGCGCAACGCGCGAAGATTGCGACGCTTCAGGGCGACGTCGAGGCGAAAACCGCCGCGCTTTCGGATGCGAAGGCCGCCGAGGCGGCGGCCGAGGTCGCGTTGAAGAACGCGGCGGCCGGGCTGGACGACACTTCGCACGCCATCGTTGCCGATGCGGTGCGGCTTGCCGGCAAGGTCGTCGCGGCATCCGCCGCCGAGCAAACCGACGAGGGCAAGGAAGTCGGCGAGAAAGCCGACGCGATTGTCGAGGCATTGGCGGACTACGCCGAGAAACTCGATGAAATGCGCGATGAGGAACTCGCCGAGCGAATCGCCAAGACCGCCGACGACATCGTGTTCCTCGCGACCGCGCAGACGCTCATCAAGCCCAGCGACCTGCCCGGCTACGAGCAGAAGGTGTGAAGATTTGAATCACGAAACGAAAGGAGCGAAAACCATGGCAGATGAAAACAAGGTGGACGTCAGCGAGGAACACTTCAAGGAGGTGTTCACGGCGATTGCCGATTTCACGACCGTCCGCGAACTCAAGGGCATCTCGGACAAGGAAATCGAGAGCATCTACGCAATGGGCGTGGACTTCTACCGGGCCGGCAACTATGCCGACGCGGAAAAGATCTTCCGCTTCCTCACGGTCTTCGAGCACACGAGCAGCAAATACTGGACGGCGATGGGGTCGGTGCAGCAGGTGCAGGGGCGCTACGCTGAGGCGATCAAGTCCTACCAGATGGCGACGTTCTTCGACCTGCACAATCCGAAGCCGATGTTCTACGCGGCGGAGTGCTTCGTGAAAGTCGGCGACATCGAGAACGCCCGCAAGGCCCTGGCCTCGCTTGAGGCGTATGGGCCGAAGGATACGGAGGCCGGCCGCCGCTTCCGTGCGAAGGGTGCGGAACTCAAGGCGCGCATTGCGGACAAATAAAAAGACGAGAGGAGGCACAAGATGGCTATTGAAGGAATTGGCAATCCAGTCGTTCAGCAACCGGTTCAGCAGCCGGTCGCGAACGAGGCGCAGGTGCAGCAGGCGGTCGCGGAAATTGCGCCGCTCTTCGGCTCAAATCCGAGCGTGAGCGTTCAGGAAACGCGGCGCGTCGAGGGTTCGACGACGGTGCGCGAACTTTCAGACGTGCCAGAGCTGGATGACGCGGACGCGGCGATCCTGTCCGGCGTTTCGTCCGACCTGGAGGCGTTGATTGCGCTTCTGCAGGCCCAGCAGGACGAGAAGACCATTCAGGCGACGCGGGCGCGCATCGAGTCCCTCAAGGGGCAACTCACGGCGCATCACGAGCAGACGATGAACAAGGTCAACGAATCGATTGACGAAATCAAGAAGCAGGAAAAGGCCGCGCTCGCGAACAAGATCCTGGGCTGGCTCGGTGCGGTTTTCGCGGTCGTGGTGGCGGTCGCGCTGGTCTGCACGGTCGGCGGCGCGGCGGCGGCGTTCGCAGTCGTCGGCGCGGCAATCGGCCTCGCGTCGATGACGCTCTCCGAGACGGGCGTGACGGACAAGATCGTCAAGGCGATTTCCGAGAGCATCAAGAACGATCATCCGGAGTGGTCGAAGGCGGCGTGCGACGCCTGGGCGCAGGGCATCATGGCCGGCGTGCAGATCGCGCTGTCCATCGCGTGCATCGCGGGCGGCGGATTCGCCTCCGCCGGCACCGGGCTTGTCCAGGCCTCCGATGCCGTGATGAAGGGCGTCAGGGTCGGCATGACCGTCACCAACGCGGCGATGAGCACGGCGGGGCTCGCGTCGTCCGCCGCGGCGACGGCGATCAACTACCAGGCCGCCGAGAAGCAGGCCGACGTAACGGACATGCAGCAACTGCTCGTCCAACTTCAGACGCTGCTCGACCAGGAGTCGGACGACCTCAAGGTTCTGCTCGAGCAACTCAACAACGCGCTCGCCTCGGTCATCGAACTTCTCGAATCGAAGCAGGAGACGCTCAACAACATCAGCCAGCAAATCGGGGTCTGACGAACGGCCCCGCGGGCACACGTGAAACGTAAAGAAGAAAGGATCAAGGTTATGTCCATTCAGGGAATTGAAACGAGCAACATCGACTGGAGCGCCGTCATCGACAAGGCTCTGTCGAACAAGGGAACCGAAGGCGCGAAGGATGGAACCTCCGTCGTGCTGGACGGGGACAACGTGACGATTTCGGTGCGCGATCCCGCGTCCGGGACTTCCGTTTCACGGACGGTCGCCCTACCGGAACTCCGGCCCGGCAGCGTGGAAGCGGACGCGGCGGAGTTCCTGAACTCGCTGGCGGATGAAATCGACCAGCTCGCGATTGCGCTGAAGACGATTGCGCAGGATGCGGGTGAAGTCGAGCCGACGGCGCAGGAGGCGGCGAAGGCCCAGGAAACGGCGAAAACCGTCACGTCCTCGACCGTCGCCCGGACGACGAACGCGCAGCAGGCGCTTTTCTCGATCTACGAACTCATGGCGCTCATGCAGCAGATTGCCCAGCAGCAGCGCAACAGTGCGCGAGAGATCCGCATGACGGAACTCCAGAGCGAGGTGGCGAGCATCAAGAGCCAGGCCGAATACCAGCGTCAGGCCGCCGTCTACGGAATGATTGTGAGCGCCGTCTCGACGGCCGTTCAGGGCGCGATGCTCGTCGGGACGAGCGTGGCGGGCGTGAAGGGTCTGCAGAAGATGGACCAGACGGGCGCCGGCCAGGCCGTGAACCAGGCGAAGGCGGACGTCAAGACGCTTGAAACGGCGATTCAGAGCCCCGAAGCCGCCGCCAACCGCGTGACGGCACTTGAGGCGAAAACGCCCGATGCCGCGAAGGCGAACGTCGAGGCGCGTCTGGAAGGCGTGACGACGGCGAAGGGACGGCTCGATGCCGCGCAGACGGCGCTGGACGAGGCTCCGCTGGATGCCGACAACCACGCGCAGCTTGAGCAGGCCGTGACCGACGCGAAGGCCGACTACCGGGCGGCGCTGGACGCGGCAACCACGTCGATGGATGCCGACTATGCGGCGGCGGCGCAGACGACGAAGGCGGCCGAGGGCACATACGTCAGCGAACATTCGCTCAAGCACCCGATTGCCACGCGCTCGAACTACAAGGCGATGGGCGAGGCGCAGAAGGCCCAGTCCTCGCTCGGTGCGGAGCGGTCGCTCCTGAAGGCCAAGGTCGCGGAAGCGAAGGCGGCTCTCGGCGACGGCGAGGCCCTGACGGCCGAGCTCGAGACTGCGCACGGCGGGGTGCATCTCGCCGAGCGGGCCTTGAAGACCGACCCGGGCTACCACCTCGCGATGAGCAACCCGGCCGCCGCCGGCGCCTATCAGCAACTCGCGCAGATGGTCGGCACGATGGGCCAGAGCCTTGCGCAAGTCGTCCAGGCGAGCGAAGAGGCCAAGGCAACCGAGGAACAGGCCGCGCAGAAGGAACTGGAAGTCCGCCGCGACGAAACGACCGCCCTTTTCCAGCAGGCGCAGGAACTCGTCAACAGCGTCCGAGACCTTCTCAAGGCCGTCATCCAGGCCGAATCGCAGTCCGTCGAACAAATCATCAGGGCTTGACCGACAATGGGTGCGCACGCCTACATCGAGGCCGAAGACCTCGGCCTCACCGTCCTTGGAACGGTACAGAACGCCTACTCCGTCAACGGCGTTCACGGGCAGAACTACGGAGAGGCCGTCTCAAAGGCGGCCCTTTGCCGTACCGCCGCGCTGGAGGAGACGATGCAGTCCTTCTCCACGCTGGCGCGGACGCGCCAGAAGAAACTCAATGACTTGGGCACGGCACTCTCTTCGCTGAACAAGGCGTTCGCGCAGAAGACGAGCAAGACGAAATCGACCGAAACGCTGGAGGTCGACCGCTCGGCCGTCACCCTCCTGAAGAAATACGGCTTCACGGCATCGCCGAAGATGACGTATCCGGACATCATGAAACTCCAGCAGAACGTCCGCTTCGCGCTCGATCAGGAGGATAACGAACTCCAGCAGGACATGACATCCCTGCAAAGCTACGTCTCCAAGCGCGATGACGCGATGCAGATGGCGAACAAGTTGCTGACGAAGGTCAATTCGACGCGCCAGAAGGGCATTCAATACATCGGAAGTTGAGAAAGGAACGAAACGGATATGACATCTCCCTGCACCAGCACTCGGAAGGACTATGACGCCTTCCTCGCCAAGGTCGCGAAACTGACCGGCCTCGACACCCTGCAGCCGGATGCCGGCGGGCTCGTCGCCTACAAGGTTGACGACACCTACATCATGAACCTTCAGTATGTAGAACACTCGTCGAAGATTCTCTGTTTCGTTGAGTTCGCGACCATCCCGAAGTCCGCCGGCAAGGACGTCTACCGCGAGTTGCTCGTGGGTTCGCTTTTCGGGCGCGAGACGGCCGGCGGTTTCTTTGCGGTCGAGCCGGAAACGGAGACGGTCGTCTACCACTACCTCTTCGACTTTGACGCGGCGACGGCGGATGCCGAGGAGTTTGTTGCGACGCTGGAGAAGATTCTCTCGCTCGTCGACATCTGGGCCGCGAAGGTTGCCGACGCACTTGCCGCGCCAGCCGATGACGGGAAGTCGCCGGGCGGCCTTGTCGGGCGGGCGGCCAACGGGATGATTCAGGTCTAATCGCAGAAAAGGGATGTGACCATGCCCGTCAATTTCCAGACCTTCAAGGACTTCGCGGCCAGCCAGTCGCCCATTGGGCTCAAGGGTTTTCACGTCCACGAGGAAAACCGCGTCCTTGAGGCTGGCGCGGCGTCGCTCAAGCAGCGGCTCGGGCTGAACCTTGAGGCGAACAAGCAGACGATGCGGGCCTTTCGGGACTGCCTTTCGGAGCAATACGGCGTCTTCGGTGAACACGCCTTCGACACCGTGCTCGGCATTCGTTCCGATCTCGGCAAGACCCTCCGAGCCAGGGACATCAACTCGGTGTTGCGTGCGTTGGAACCGAATGATGGCGGCGTTGTTCGCGACAAGATGCTCATTGCGCGGTTTGAGGACGAGGCAACGCGCCAGAGCGAGACGAATCCGCGCGCGGTGACTGCGAATGTCACGCAGGCCGTGAAGACGCGGCTCATGGAAAGCCTGAAAAACGACGTTCTCCTGATGAAGGACATCCGCGCCTGTCAGAATCAGGACGAACTTGCACGTTTAGTTGACGCACGGATCAACGCGATTATCGACATGGGCACGGGGCCGGACGCACGGCGTCCGTTGGAGCGTGATGCCGCCCCCCCGCCGCCGCCCCCCGCCGCACCGGTGCACGACAGGAACAAGCCGTTGCCCCTCGGGCTGAAGAACCTGAACGGCGTGACCTTCGGCCAAAACGAGACGTCGGTCGAAGACCGCGTCCGCACCGGCGCCTTTGGCGCGGGAATGCGCGTCAACGAGAACGGCGTCAAATACGTCTTTGAGAAACTCAAGACGAGCGGCGTTGAGCCCGGGTTCATCGCCCGTCGGGACTGGACGGCCGCCGACACGGAGGAGATGCTGCAGGAGGGCACCGAACTGGACGCGGTGGCGCGGCGCGTGCTCGCGGAGAAGGTGCTGAACCGCCAGCTGAACGGCAACGACGACGTGGCGGCCCTGAAAAAACGGCACTTCATCGAGATTCGCGACGCAATCACCAGCGGTTTCGGCGGCATTCGCCGACTGACCGAGCGGCATATCGTCAAACTTGACTACAACGAGAACGACCGGAGAAGCCGGGCTGAGTCTGCGCATATCGGGCAGTTCCGCCTGCCGGTGCGCAATGCAGTCAAGGGCGGTTCGTTCAAGGGGACGTTCTTCCGCGCCTTCCGCCTGACGACGGCCGACGAGGCTTCCGCCGGCGCCGTCGCCGAGGCGCTTGCAAACGACCTCATCCGCGCTATGGGCGTACCCACGCAGGAACTCTCGCTCGTTGCCGGCGAATATTCCGACGGACACGAGAAGTTCATGCTCGTCTCGAAGTTCGCACACGGATATCGCGACTTCGACGGCAACTTCCTGAAAGACGGCCGGCTCGTCGGCCGGCAGGATGCGAACGGCAATGTCATCGAGACGCCGGAGGACATCGGACGCTACAAGGCGATGTTCCTGCTTCTCGCCGATCGCGACGCCGTTGGATCGCACGGGCAGAACAAGGGGATTGTCAACGGACATTTCTTCGCAATCGACCCCGGCCACTCGCTGGAGGGAAATGGTTCGGCTCTCGAAATCCACGACGACTTCTCGTTCAGGGATACGAAGGGGAGCGCGTTTGAGAAGAGGTTTCTCAACTTCTCGGTTTTCGACGACAGCAACCGGTCGGAGAAGCTCAAGGGCATGGTTGCCATCCGCGACGCTTACGAGCGCGGCGATTTTGGCCACATCTTCAACGAATATGAAACGCGCTTTGGCGTGAACGCGACGATGAGCGACGCGCAGCGCGAACTGCGGGGCGCGATTGGTTCGCGCATTGACGAGATGAAGCATGAGTTCCGTACACAATACGAACGAATGATGGACATCTTCGGCGACCAGTTGCGCGTCTACGACCACTTCAGGACGCTGGCGGGCGGCGACGACGCGACGGCCTGCAGGGTCATTGACGCGGCGGAGAACCTCGAACGGCTTACATCGCCGACGGTCTCCACGTCAAAGCACGGTGAAGTCGAGCTGCGCCATCTCGAGGTCGTGCCGGAAACGCGCGTCCACTGGCGGGCGGCCGTCGTGGACGGCGGTGACCTCGTGTTTTCCTGCGGACGGCTGCCGGCGGAAAAACGCCCGCTCGTTTCGGACATGGTTCGCCGCGCCGGCGTGGCGAACGTCGTGCAGGGCGAAGACGGGAGTTTCTCCTTCTCGGTTTCGCCGGATCGCGTGCAGGAGTTTCTCGACTCGTTCACCGAAGAGGCCGTCAAGGCCGCCGTTCAGGAGCACGCGGAAAACTGACATCCTATCATTTGACCTGAAAGAACAAGGAAACAAGAGAAAACAATGACATTCGATGAATTGATGGTTGAGACGGGGCGTAAACTCGGCATTGAACTTGTGACGCACGACGGCATGACGCAGTTGACGGTTGATGACATGGACGTTTCCATTCTGGAACTCGTCGAACTTGAATCGATCGTCCTTTCCGGCGTCATCGGCGAACCGCCGCCGCAGGGACTTGAACCGCTCTATCGGGCGATGCTGGAGGCGAACTACAGTTTCGCCGGGACGGCGGGTGCGACGCTGGCCGTCAACCCGGAGAACGGCGTACTGACGCTCACGCGCCTCGTGCCGTCCGTGCGACTTGATGCCGACGCGCTTGTGTCTGTTCTCGAGGGGTTTGTCAACGTGCTGGAGATGTGGCGGAAAATCGTCGCCGATTACCGTCCGAATGTCGCGGATGCCTCATCCACTTCGTCGCCGAACGACATGACGAAGGGTGACGGCTGGATGCTTCAGGTTTGAAGACGCGGTCAGTAAGAAAGGACACATAAGCCATGGCAATCGACATCAGGGGACTTGGCAATCAGGCGGCGCTCGCGCAGATTGCGAGGCTGGCCTACGGATCCGGCTCGTCGGAGGGAATCGGCGGCGGCAAGGGTAACATCGGTATGCTCGACGGCCGCGTCATCAAGTTCAACACGCACTGGCGCGAGCGCGGCGGCACGGCGTCCGAGGCGATGCGCGCGAGCTGCAACGAACTTCGTGCGAAGCTCTCCGAAATCGCGACGGCGATGCTTTCCGCTTCGCCGAACGCCTCGGAGAGGGAGCGGGCGAACCTTGACAAGGCACTCGCGAAAGTCCGCGCCCAGCTCGGCATGGACGCGACGGGCCACGAGGTCGCAACGACCAAGCTCCTCGACCGCAAGGTCGTCGCGAAGGTCTTGAACGTCATCCGCGACGCGAAGAACTTCGACGTCTGGCAGGAGTTGCGCAACGGCGACGCGGCCTCGCTCTCGTCCAAGGGCATCGATACGACGTTCGGGACTGTCAGCGAGGGCGTCCGCATCGCCGACGAGGTGAAGGCCACCGTGCAGGGCGCGGTTGGCGAGATTGCGCGTCCGGCGAACGGCAAGCCCGGCGTCACGCTCGGCGAGAAGGCGACGAAGTTCCTCACGGACCTCATCGTGCGCGATCTCGAGGCGAGGCGCGCGTCCGGGCTCGAGGCGCAGACGATGGACGAAATCGGCCGCGAACTCCGCGACTTCACCTCGCCCTACCTGATCGTCACGCTGCAGACGTTCAACCAGAGTTCCGCCGTCCTCTCGCACGCCTACGCGAAAGTGAGCCTTGCGGAGACGATGGGGGCCACCGTCGTCGGGTCGCCGCGCGAGCAGCGCGCCGACCGCGCCGACGTCGCCCTCGCCTTCCAGCAGCACTGCAAAGACAGGATCTACGGCTCGTTCGCGCTGGCACTCGTCGCCGAGAAGATGCCCCAGATGCGGCAGATCCAGCCGCACGGGCGTCTCACCGGTGCGACGGTCTGGAAGGCGTGCTTCGGCGAGAAGGCCCCGAAGACGGCCGGCCCCCTCGGCTCGCAGGCGTTCGTCAACGCCTTCGTCCGGCGCCTGAACGCCCTGACGGTGGAGCTGACGGCCAAGCACGGCACGGGCGCGGTCAAGGGTCATGGCCTGACGATCGACCAGCTGCTCAACAAAGACCCCGTGGTCGGCAGCAGCCTCTTCAACGGCGCGAGTTTCACGTCGGCCGTCCGCAAAGGCGTCAAGGACCCGACATTCGTGCCGGACGTGTCACGCGACTACGTGGCTGCCCCGCCGCTCTACCCCGTGCAGGACGCACTCGTCAAGACGGAGGAAGACCTCGAGAGCATCCTCGTGGCCGACTTCAAGCGGAACTTCCCGGTCATCACCACGACGTGCGGAGCGGCGGAGGAGACCGCCGACTTCCGTCCGTTCGAGGGGCGGAACCTGAGCGACGAGCAGCACCTTCAGAACGTGCGCGGTTTCGTCGCCCAGATGGACAGGGTGTTCGGCGACCTGATGACGCCCGCCCAGCGAAGCGTGGCACTCATCGGGCTCACACAGGCGGGCTACGCGCCGTTCACGGCTCTCATCGGCATCGGCGGCGAGCATTCGCAGGCGCAGGTCGACGTCCACCGCGAGGAGGACGGGGCGATCACCCTGACCTACGCGAGCCTGCCGGACAATCCGGTCGAGGCGCGATACAGCTACCGCATCGAGGCGGACGGCACGAACTACCGCGTCGGCGACTTCATCAGCCGCATGCGCCCGCAGCCGGCCGTCGAAGGCTGACGGATATTTCCCGTTCGGAGCGGCGGTAACCCAGTCAACGGAAAATCGTAAACAGGGTGAAGTTGGTCTCAAAAGAAGGAGAAATGTATCATGGCAATTGACATTAGAGGACTTGGCAATCAGGATGTGCTTGCGCAGATTGCGAAACTGGCCTACGGTTCGGGTTCGTCTGAGAAGACGAGCGGCGGCAATGGCAATATCGGCATTCTCGACGGGCGCGTCGTGAAGTTCAACACGCACTGGCGCGAACGCGGCGGTGCAACGTCTGCCGAAATGCGCGCGAGTTGCGACACGCTGCGCCTGAAGCTTTCGCAAATCGCGACGGCAATGCTCGCGGCTGCGCCAGACGCCACGCCCGAGGCACGGGAAAACCTTGAAAAGGCTCTCACGAAAGTCCGCCGCGAACTTGGGCTGGACGCGACCGGCAAGCAAGTCGCAACGGACAGTCTCCTTGACCGCAAAGTCGTTGCGAAGGTCGTGAACGTCATCCGCGACGCAACGGGTTTCGACGCCTGGCAGGAACTGCGCGACGGCAACGCTCAAGCCTTTTCGTCCAGGGGTGTTGATACGACGTTTGGAACAGTCCGTGCCGGCATACGCGCCATCGACGCCCTGCCGGCCGCCGTGCGGGATGCCGTTGCCGCGATTGCGCATCCGGCGGACGCCAAGCCGGGCGTCGTGCTCAACGACCAGGCGACGAAGTTTCTTACCGACCTCATCCTGCGCGACCTCGATGCGCGGCGGAAGTCCGGACTTGCCGCACAAACGCCGGACGAGATTGTACGCGGGATTCGCGACTTCTCCTCACCCTATCTGGTCACCGCGCTGCAGGCGTTCAACCTCAGTTCCGTTGTCCTGAACAGCACCTACAAGAGCCTGGGCCGTGCAGACGGAATGGCGACCACCCTCATCGGGTCGCCGCGCAATCAGCTCGCCGATCGTGCCGACGTCGCCCTCGCCTTCTTCCAGAACGACGCCGACAGCAATTACGGCTCGTTTG
>CAVAHB010000144.1:0-3561 GCA_963588415.1 Faecalibacterium sp. CAG:74 | reverse complement strand
GCGCTGGCGCTCGTCGCCGAGAAGATGCCCGAGATGCGGCGTCTTCAGCCGACAGGACGGCTCACGGGCGAAACGGTTTGGCGGGCGTGCTTTGGCGAGAACCTCCCCAAGGCGGCCGGAACTCTCGGCTCGCCGACATTCGTCACGGCCTTCTTCAATCGCATGGAAGCCCTGACGAAGGATCTGGCGACCAAACTTGGCGCGGACGACAAGAAGGACGCGACACTCCTTGGACTGCTCGGTTCGGACCCGATGGTCTCCACGGGTCTCTTCAACGGCGCGAGTTTCACATCGGTCATCCGCAAAGGCATCCACGATTCCACATTTGTGCCGGATGTCGTGCGCGACACCGTATCGACCCCACCGCTCTACGCGGCCCAAGATGCCGCCGTCAAGACGGAGAAGGATCTTGAGCATGCGCTCATGATTGACTTCAGGAGGAACTTTCCGGTCATCACTGCGACTTGCGGAAACGTGGTGGAAACTGCCGACTTCCGTCCGTTTAAGGGACAGAAGTTGAGCGACGAGCAGAATCAGGAGAATGTGCGCGGTTTCGTCGCCCAGATGGACAGGGTCTTCGGTGGTGAGATTACGCACGCCCAGCGCAACGTGATGCTCATCGGGTTCACGCAGGCTGGCTTCACGCCGTTCACGGCCCTCATCGGAGTCGGCGGCGAGCATATGCAGGCCAAGGTAGATGTTCGTCGTGAGGCCGACGGGTCGATTGTCATGACCTATGCAACCATGCCGAACTGCCCGATCGAGGCGCAATACAGTTATTGCATCGAACGGGACGGCACGAACTACTGTGTCGGCGATTTCGTCAGCCGCGTACGTCCGCAGCCGGTCAACGAAGGCTGAACGACCGCCCCAAACGACGAGGCGGAACGGCGACAGAGTGTACCCAGTTCAAAAAGGAGATGAGAATCATGTCAATCGACATTCGAGGACTTGGCAACGAGGCGACGCTTTCGCAGATTGCGAAACTCGCCTACGGATCGGGCTCGACGGAGAAGACCTCCGGCGGCAAGGGCAATATTGGCATTCTCGACGGGCGCGTCGTCAAGTTCAACACGCACTGGCGCGAGCGCGGCGGCGCGGTGTCCGAAGAGATGCGCGCGAGCTGCAACGAGCTGCGCCTGAAACTCTCGGGCATCGCGACGGCGATGCTCGCGGCATCGCCCAACGCCACGCCCGAGGCGCGGGCATCGCTTGAGAGGGCCCTCGCGAACGTCCGTCGCGAACTTGGACTGGACGCAACCGGCGAGCACGTCGCAACGGACAGTCTCCTTGACCGCAAGGTCGTCGCGAAGGTCGTGAACGCAATCCGCGATGCGACGGGCTTCGACGCCTGGCAGGAACTCCGCACGGACGGTGCGCAGTCGCTTTCGTCCAAGGGCGTCAAGACGACGTTCGCCAAGGTCGGATACGACGTCTTCGTCGCCGAGACCGTGCGGCAGCACGTGCAGGGCGCGGTCGATGCGATCGCGAACCCGTCGGATGGCAAGATGGGCGTTGTCCTCGGCGAGAAGGCGACGAAGTTCCTCATGGATCTGGTCGAGCGCGACGTTCGGGACCCGGATCGCCGCATGGGCGTGAATATGGGCGACGTCGCGCAAGGCATCCGCGACTTCACCTCACCGTATCTCGCAATCACGCTGCAGGCGTTCAACCTCAACTCCCACGTCCTCTCCAAGGATCGTCCGAGCGTCAACATCGACGAGCAATCGGCGCTGTTCCTGGCCGGGTCGCCGCGCAACCAGCGCGCCGACCGCGCCGACGTCGCCCTCAGCCTCCTGGCAGATGCCAGCCCCTCCAACAGAGGGCCAGATTCGTGCTTCGCGCTGGCGCTCGTCTCCGAGAAGATGACCGAAATGCGGCGTCTCCAGCCGAAGGGTCGCCTGACGGGTGCGACGGTCTGGAAGGCCTGCTTCGGCGAGAGCGTGCCGAAGGACGTGACGGACGGTTTCGGCTCGCGGGCGTTTTCCGATGCCTTCTTCAAGCGGCTCTACCGCCTGGGGAACGACGTGCTCGCCCGAAGCGGAGGCCTGAAGTTGATGCCGGGCATGAAGTTCTCACAGACGTCCTCCTTCTTCATGACCCAGTTCTTCTCCGGCATGGGCTTCACGGCGGGCATCCGCCTGTGCGCGGAAGACCCGACGTTCAAGCTGGACGCTTCGCGTGACTTCGTGGCCGCACCGCCGCTCTACGCGGTCGCGGACGCACAAGGCAAGACCGATGCCGGCCTCAGGGGTCAGCTTATGGCGGACTTCTACCGCGACACCCCGGTCATCCGCCTGCACGACGGGGCGAACGAGGAATCGTTTGACTTCGCCGCCGCCTACGCCGACGTGCATCAAGACGAAAAACAGCCTGTGAAAGACAAGCCGAAAACGCCTCAGGAGAGATTCAAGGAGAAGGTCAATGCGTTCGCCGCGGCCTTCGACGCGAAATACGCCTCCAAGATGACCGAGATCCAGCGCAAGATGATTCTCCTCGGGCTGACGCAGGCCGGCTTCGCACCCTTTGCCGCAATCGAACAGCTCAAGAAGAACGCACACACGAAGATGTCGATCGACATCCGCCGGGAAGACGACGGGGCGTTCGTCATCACCTATGCGACCGACCGCGACCGCAAGGACCTCGACGTGCGCTTCAGCTACCGGATCGAGCCGGACGGCACGAACTTCCGAGGTAACGACCTCTCCTACAGCGTCACTCCGGACAAGAAGTCGTAACCGCTTTCGGACCGAATCGTAGACAATGCGCCGACACGCACGGGCTTTCCCCGACGGGCGGCAGTCAGCAAACCGAAGAAGAGGAGACCAGACATGGACATCGACATCAGAGGGCTTGGCAACGAGGCGACGCTCTCGCAGATCGCGAAACTCGCCTATGGATCGGGCTCGACGGAGAAGACCTCCGGCGGCAAGGGCAACCTCGGCATTCTCGACGGGCGTGTCGTCAAGTTCAACACGCACTGGGGCGAGCGCGGCGGCACGCCGTCCGAGGCGATGCGTGCGAGCTGCGACGCGCTGCGCCTGAAGCTCTCAGAAATCGCGACGTCCCTGCTCGCGGCTCGACCGGGCGCGGACGCGGCAACGAACGCCAAACTCGCCCGCGCCCTCGCGTCCGTCCGCGCCAAGCTCGGCCTCAATCCCGACGGCGCGGCGGTCGCGACGACGAGGCTTCTCGACCGCAAGGCCGTCGCGTCCGTCCTCAACGCAATCCGCCGAGCGACGGGCTTCGACGTCTGGGGAGAACTTCGGGCGGAAGGCCCGGCGGCGTTCTCGTCGCGCACCGTCAGCACGGCGTTCGAGCGTGTCCGCCTCGGGGTCTGCCTCGACACAGCCGTGCGGAACGCCGCTGCCGCGCTCGCGCATCCGGCGGATGGACTGCCCGGCGCGACGCTCGGCGCGGCGGCGATGGACTTCCTCGTCGGGGTCGTCCAGCGCGACATCGCGGCGAAGCGCGCGGCGGGGAAAGCGTTGCCGACGCTGGACGAAGTCGTCCAGGGCATCCGCGACTTCACCTCGCCCTGCCTCAACGTCACGCTGCAGG
>CAVAHB010000143.1:0-2994 GCA_963588415.1 Faecalibacterium sp. CAG:74 | reverse complement strand
GCGCTGAAGGCCGTCGCCGAGATGGCCGACTTCGCGGGCGACGCGGCGTTCGCGGCGAAGTGCCGCGCTCTCGCGGCGAAAGGCGCGGCGTGGACGGAGGCCAACCTCTTCAACGGCGCGTGGTACGAGCATCGGATCGCCGTGCCGAAGGGCCCGTTCGCCGCGCGGACCGGCTTCAGCAGTCCCGACGGGCGGACGGAGCCCGACTTCCAGCTCGGCGCCGGCTGTCTCGTCGACCAGCTCCTCGGCGACGTCGCCGCGCGCCACGTCGGCCTCGGGCCGGTGGCGGACGAGACGCACGCCCGGACGACGCTCGCGACGATCCTCGCGCGTTGCGCGTCCGCGAACCAGGAGCCGACCTACAACCGGGGACGCGACTTCGCCTTTCCCGACGAACCGTCGCTCAAGATGGCCTGGTATCCGAAGGGGCGGATGCCGAAGAAGCCCTTCCCCTACTACTGCGAGAACATGACCGGGTTCGAGTACGTCGTCGCGGCGGGGCTCGCCCAGCTCGGCGAGTTCGCGGCGGCGGAGAAGGTCGTGCGCGACATCCGCGCCCGCTACGACGGCCGCAAGCGCAACCCGTTCGACGAGACCGAATCCGGCCGGCATTACGTCCGCGCGCTCTCGTCCTGGACGGTGCTCAAGGCGTTCGACCCCAAGGCCGGGCCGTTAGATTGAAGTAAAAAGAAAGGAATACGATGAAGATGAAGAACGTTTCGGCGGCGGTTGCCGCCTGTGTCGTCGGCCTTGGAGCCGTCGCGGCGGGAACGGCGGTCGCGGATGACGTGGTCGAGGGCACGCTGCTCCAGCCCCCGGCGGGATCGATGGCGGCGAACACGCCGAAGCCCGACCCGGTCGAGGTCTACGCGGGCCCGGCCGTGCCGCTCAGGGGCGACTGGAAACTCTCGCCCGGCTACGCGAAGATCGAGGGCGACATCCTGACGGTCGAGGTTGACGAGAAGGGCCTGGCCGAATCGAAAGGCCACGCCTATCCGAGTGCGCGTCTGCCGATCGACCTCCGAGATTACCGGGGCGGAATCGAAATCAGCATCCGCGCCCGCGCCGAGAACGTCGTCGGGCACAACAACGCCTACACGGGCTTCAAGTTCCAGCTCCCCTACGTCGATCGCACGTGCGGCCAGCCGTTCTGGGCGGAGCCGCTTGGCTGCGCCGGCACGTTCGGCTGGAAGACCTTCACCTTCCGCGCCGACCTCTCGGAGAAGGACGTCGAGTACGCCGAACTGACCGTCGGCCTCCAGGACGCGACGGGCAAGGCCGTCTACGACCTCTCCACGTTGACGGCGCGTCCGCTTCGCGGCGCGTTCACGCCGATTTCCGCCGCGAACCGCGCCCACCGCCAGGTCTATTCCGAGCGCGTGAAGGCGTGGCCCCAGCTTCGCGGCGTCATGCTGCCGCCGCCGCTCAAGATCACGGAGAAGGACTTCGCCGACTTGCGCGACTGGGGCGCAACGCTCGTGCGCTACCAGATGGGCGGATGGAACAACGAGCCGCTTTGGGATCTCGCCTACTACCCGAAGTGGGTCGACGCCATGACGGAGAAGCTCACGCGCGACCTCATCCCGTGGGCGCGGAAGTACGGACTGAAGATCTGCGTCGATCTCCACGACCCCCCGGGCAAGCGCTACCGTTCCGGCGACACGGTCATGCTCTACAACCGTGCGGCGGCCGACCTTTTCGTCGAGACGTGGCGCACGATCGCCCGCCGCGTGAAGGGGAACGACGACGTCATCTACGGCTATGACCTCGTCAACGAGCCGAAGCAGTTCCTGCCCGGCGTGACGGACTACTTCGCAATCCAGAAGCGCGCGGCGGAGGCAATCCGCGCCATCGACCCCGTCACGCCGATTGTCATCGAGTCGAACATGATGGATGCGCCGGAGCAGTATCCCTACCTCCCCGCCCTTGAGATGAACGACGTCATCTACCAGATCCACATGTACATCCCCGGCGGCTACACCCATCAGGGTCTCGGCTCCGCCCACTCCACCCAGCGGCCGAAATACCCCGACCCCGAACGCGGCTGGGACTGCGACTACCTCAGGCGCGCCCTCCGCTACGTCCACGAGTTCGCCGAACGCCACGGCGCGCGCATCTTCGTCGGTGAGTTCTCAGCCATGTGCTACGCCGAGGGCGCGGACAAGTATATCGCGGACTGCATCGCGATCTTCAGGGAATACGGCTGGGACTGGACTTACCACGCCTTCCGCGAATGGGAGGGCTGGTCGGTCGAGCACACGACGAAGGACGGCGTCAAGGAGGCGAAGAACTTCATTCCCTCGCCGGACAACCCCCGCCGCCGCGCCCTGATCCGCGGCCTGAAGGGCGAATGAGGGACTGGCTATTGTAGACTACGCCCCCCCCCTCAGGGAGCGTTGGGATTCTCCACATATGGACTCGGCGGTCGGGCAGGAAAGGTTCTCCGGCTTTGACCACAGAACACACGGAAGCCGCTTCGCGGCACACTGAAGACACTGAAAGTTGGTCTGACCTTCCCTCGGTGGCAAGTTCAGTGTGTTCTGTGCCGGCCGAAGGCCGTTCAGTGTGTTCAGTGGTAAAACCCCACCCGTCAGTTGATTTCGACCACAGAACACACAGAAGCCGCCTTCGGCGGCACACTGAAGGCACTGAAAGTCGGGGTGGGTTTCCGTCGGCGGGCAAGTTCAGTGTGTTCGGTGACCCGCGAAGCGGGTTTCAGTGTGTTCAGTGGTAAAACACCCCGGTGTCGGTGACTTGGTATTTGTCTTGGCCGAGGTAATTGCAAAACCTCTTGCGGGCGAGCGGGACGCTCGCCCCTACCGTGCAAATACGGTAGGGTCACGCGTCCCGCGTGACCGAATAAATAGGTTTTGCAATTGCCTAAATATATAAGGTGTACGGGAAAGCCCGCGTCTGGCCCCCTCGGAGAGCGCGGCGAACCCCCTCAGGGAGCGTTGGGATTCTCCATATATGGCCACGGCGTTCTCCATATAT
>CAVAHB010000142.1:0-23295 GCA_963588415.1 Faecalibacterium sp. CAG:74 | reverse complement strand
ATATAGGAGCATGTCGTTCAGGAAAGAGATTCAGTAGTTCTCCTGATTATTCCGCAGCGAACTGGGTTGGGTTCCGCCTTTGTTGTGGCGCAGAGCTGTAAGGACGGTGGACTAATTCAAAAAATGGTTTTGAGATGAACAAATCATTTGAAGCATTGAAGAAAGCCGAGGCTTTGTTTTTTGCCGGTGTTCTTGTTGGTGGAGCGTTCGGGGCGGACTTCCAAGTTGTCTCGTCTGCCGACAGCGGGGTTTTCCGCATTGACACGCGGCTTAATGACTCAAGTTATGAGATTGCCGCCGAAGGGTGGATGACGGAAACAGAGCCTATATCCTATTCGGGCTTTGCGTGGGATACTCGGTTCTCAAGTTCGGAAGCCGAGGTGACTGTAGACGGCATTTCGCTCGTCAAGTCATCCGATGACGGCGTTGTCGGTTGGAAGCCTTTTCGTGGCGGACGGCACATGTTCCATCACATCGTGAATGGTGTCATCCTGTCGCGCGTCTATCACGTGAACCTGCCGACAGCCAAGGTCATTTGCACAAGCGTCGAATCGTCAACGGCGTTGCAGTGTGCGATTGAATGCAATATCGAGGGCGCGATGGTCTATTGGACGAAGGACGGAAGCGAGCCAACATTGACGAGCGCAAGATATGATGGCGAATTCTCGGCAACGCGAGATGAAATCTCCCGTTTGAGGGCGGCGGCATTTGTCGATGGTCGATGGCTTGATTTGACTGTAAGTCCGCTTATCTCCGTTCTTGAATCTTGGGCGGTCATGTCTTCAGGCAACAGTGAAGCGACGAAAATCGATACCCGCGCCGGGAAGGGGGCAATTGAGACCGACCATGCCGAGGATATCACCTACAGCAACTTGTGGGCGGGTGATGCGGACGCGACGGCGACGGTTGCCGTCAATGGCGAAGTTGTGAAGACGGAAGCGGGTGAGGGCGTGTATCGTTGGCCATTGCCGGGCAAAGGCGGAAACTATGTCTTTGCACATACGACGGCGAAGGACGGCACGCAAGTCGGCGAGACGCTGACTGCAACGTTTGTCGTGGCTTCGCGTGAAATCGAAATCGACGACGGCACGGACGGATCGGGCGGCAAGGACAGTCGTTTCAGTTATTCGGACGTGTATGACGGAAAGGGGCATGGAATCTCGGTCGTGGTGACGAGCGTTGAGAATCCGAAGATTGTGTATTCGCTTGCGAAAGAAGGCCCTTATGTCGAGAACCTCTTGCTGACGAACGCCTGTGATGCAACGGCGATCTGGTATACGGTTTCCGCCTCCGGCTACGATACCTACACCAACTCGGCAACTGTGACGATTTCGCCTCGTCCCGTCACGCTGACGTCCGGCACGAAGACCGATTTTGTTTACGACGGGGCGGCACACACTCACCCACATATTATAATAAGTGGGTGGGGGTTTGTCGCGGGCGAGGGTGTGACGACCTCGAACTGGGCGACGGTGACGGCGGTTGCGGAGGGCGAAGTCGAGAACACGTTTGACTATGCGCCACTTGATGGGACGGATCTCGCGAACTACGACATTACCGTCGTCACGGGCAAGATTGCGGTCGTCGCCGCGCCGATTCCCGCCGGTCCGGACGGCGGCGAGCCGGGAGCGGACGACATGCCGGAGGGTGGTGTCTCGAAGTTCGACGCGGCGTTCGTCTACAACGGCGAGGGGCGAACAGTCAACACGAATGCGCTTCAAGCGGCGTTCGGCGCGGCGTTGGTCAGCGCGGACGAGACGAAGATTGCCTACGCCCTTGACGACGGCAGCGGCGCGGACGGCGGCGCGGGACGCGCCGCCCTACCGTGGCGCGACGCGGCGCCCGTCTACACGAACGCGGGTGCGTATGTCGTTTGGTACAAGGTGATGAATCCGAACTATGAGGACTTCATTCATGCCGCGAAGCTGACGATCTCGCCGCGTCCCGTCACGCTGACGTCCGGCACGAAGACTGATTTCGTTTACGACGGGGCGGCACACACTCACCCACATATTATAATAAGTGGGCAGGGGTTCGTCGCGGGCGAGGGCGTGACGACCTCGAACTGGGCGACGGTGACGGCGGTCGCGGAGGGCGACGTCGCCAATACGTTCGACTACGCGCCGTTGGAAGGCACAGACCTCGCGAACTACGAGATCTCGGTCGTCACGGGCAAGATTGCGGTCGTGAGGGCGACCTATCCCGGACAGGAGGCGGGCGGCGCGGGCATCGCGTGGAGCGTCGCGTCCGACGCGGCGTCGTGGATGTACGACGGCCAGCCGCACGGCGTGTCCCTGACGGGCGTTCCGTCGGGCGTGACGGCGCATCTCGCCGGGAACGAGGCGACGGACGCGGGCGACTACGTGGCGACGGTGACGCTTGACTACGACGCGGCGAACTACGAGGCGCCGTCCGCGCCCGCGCCGCTCAAGTGGTCGATCGCGAGGCGTCCGCTTACGCTGATGGCGGCCTCGAAGGAGAAGCCCTACGACGGCTTCCCGCTCACGGTGCGGCCGGGCGACGTCACGGCGAGCGGCAGCGGCTATGCGGACGGCGAATGCCTCGACTACTTCGACTTTGCGTCCATCACGGACGTGGGCGAGACGGCGGCGACGTTCGGCTACCGTGACAGCGCGACGGCGAAGGTCGCGAACTACGACGTCACGGTCGTGGGCGGGCAGACGCTGAAGGTGACGGTCGGCGGCGACCAGGTCTCCGTGACCGCCGACTCCGCGACGTGGGCGTTCGACGGCGAGGAGCACCGCGCCGCGACGTGGCGCGTCGAGAACGGCGACAAGCTGCTCGCCGGGCACGAGCTCCAGGTCGAGATCGACCCGGCGAGCGTCGTCCGCACCCCGGCGGACGGCCCGGACGGCGACGGCGTCGTCACGAACGCTTTCGCGTCCGTCAGGATCGTCGAGACGGCGACGGGCTCCGACCGCACGCGGAACTACAACCTCGTGCTGAAGGAGGGCGTCCTCAAGATGACGAACGCCTGCATCCGCGCGGAGCAGCTGTCGGGGACGGACGATGTCGCGAAGACCTACGACGGCGCGGCGGCGCAGGTCGCGGTGTCGGCGGCGCTGCTGCGTCCGGCGCGGGTGCGGTATTGCGCGATCGATGCGTCCGCGACGGACGCGGCCCTCCCGGCGGACGATGCGTGGCGCGACGAGCCGCCGCGCTTCGCGCACTCGACGAACGCGGTCGTGCGCTTCGCGGTGGAGGCTGAGTTCTACAGCGCCTACACGGGAGAGGTCGTCGTGGCGGTTTCGCCGCGTCCCGTGACGCTGACGACGCCGACGAAGGCGAAGACCTATGACGGCGCGGCGCTGACGTTCGGCGCGGACGAGGTGGAGGTCGGCGGCGACGGGTTCGCGGCGGGCGAGTCGTTCGCGTTCTCGGACTTCGCGGCGGTTTCCGATGCGGGGCGCGTCCCGGCGCGGTGCGCCTACGCGGCTGGGGCGGACACGCGGCTCTCCGACTACGCCGTGACCGAGGCGTGGGGGACGCTGACCGTCCTCGCGAGCGCGGACGAGATCACGGTGACGGCGGTCTCGGCGACATGGGCGTTCGACGGCGAGGCGCACCGCCTGCCGTCCTTCACGGCGGAGAACGCCGACAAGCTCCAGCCCGGCGACGCGCTCGCCGTCGCGTTCGCGGAGGCGAGCGTCGTCCGCACGCCGGAGGACGGGCCCGCCGGCGACGGCGTCGTCACGAACGCGATCGCGTCCGTGCGCGTCTTGCGCAACGGGACGGAGGACGTGACGCGGAACTACTCGCTTGCGTGGTATCCCGGCGTCCTGCGCGTCACGAAGGCGCGGGTCGCGTTCGACGGCGAGGGGAGCGTCGATCCGTCCGCGTTCTCGACGACGGCGACTTACGACGGCCGGGGGCATACGGCGGCCGTCGTCGCGCCGACGTTGCTGACTTCGCCCGTCACGGTGCGGTATCGCGGCGCAGCCGCGGCAGGCGCGGCTTTCCCGGCGGAGGGCGTGTGGGGCGACGAGCCGCCGGCGTTCACGAACGCGGGGACGCACACGGTCTTCTACACGATCGACGCGCCCTACTACGAGACGTATTCCGGGACGGCGACCGTCACGATTTCGCCGCGCCCCGTCACGCTCGTCTCCGACGGCGCGGAGAAGGTCTACGACGGGACACCGCTTCGGCGCGATTCGGTGCGCGTGAAGGAGGGCTCGCTCGGCTTCGCGGACGGCGAGGGCTTCTCGGCGGCCTGCTCGGGTGCGCTCACGGACGTGGGGGCGATGGAGAACCTCTTCGACTATGCGCTGACGGGCGGCGCGTCGGCGGACAACTACGCGGTCTCGAAGGAATACGGATGGCTGCGCGTCACGCCCGCGACGCTCGACCCACGCGCGGTGTTCGGCGGCGGCGCGACGGACGCGGAGGGGAATCCGCTTTGCGTCCGCACCTACAGCGGCGCGCCCCAGCCGTTCGCGCTTGCGCCGAACTTCGGCGAGCCGTTCCGGATCCTCTACGCGCTCGTGCCGAACGACGAGAGCGCGTATGCCGAAGCGGCCCCGACGCGGACGCACGTCGCGGAGGGCGACTTGACGGTCTACTTCAAGTTCCTCTCGTCCAATTACGTGCCGTATTACGGGAAGGGGACGCTCCGCATCGCGCCGAAGACGTTGACGGAGGAGATGTGCGTGGCGGACGAGGACGCGGCGTGGTTCTTCGACGGCACGGAGAAGAAGCCCGCCGTGACGATCGTGGACGGCGACCCGAACATCGCGACGGCGGACGACTATACGCTCGCCTATTCGGGGCGGACGGGCGCGGGGCTCTTCCCCGTCACCGTCACCGGCACGAATAACTACTGCGGCGTTGTCACGAAGGAGTTCGCCATCCTGAAGCGTCCCGTCGCGCCGCCGGTCATCCCGTCGCGCGCCTACAGCGGGCGGCTCCAGAAGCCGACGGTCGCGGCGGACGAGCGCTGGACGCTCGTCGCCAATCCCGGCGGGACGGACGCGGGGCTTTACACGAACGTCGTCCTCCGGCTGACGAACGCGGCGGACTACAGGTGGAAGGGGCTTGGCGAGGACGAGACGGACTGGACGGGCGTCTTCGAGATCCGCCGGGGCGCGAACGGCTGGTCGACCTATCCGGGCATCCGCAGCTGGACGAACGGCGTGGAGGCGGCGAGCGAGCCGACGGGACGCGCGCGCTTCGGGACGGTCTCGGTCGCCTACCGGCGGCGCGGCGCGGACGTCGCATCCGAGACGGCGGCGTGTCCGTCGGCGCCGGGCCGCTACACGGCGCGGTTCTGGGTGGACGAGACGCGGAACTACGCCGGGTGCGCCCTCGTCACGCCCTACGAGGTCGACTTCGAGATCTTCCCCGGACCGAACGACCCCGCCGCGTCCGAGACGGCGACGACGCCCGTGCCGGTGCCGTACGTCTGGCTGGACGATTATCTCGGGTCGTTCGGCGGCGGCGACTACGAGGCGGCGGCGCACGCGACGGGCGCGAACGGCGTCACGCTCTGGGAGTCGTATGTCGCGGGGCTTGACCCGACGGATGCGGCGAGCCGGTTCACGGCGTTCATCTCGATGGGCGCGGACGGGCTGCCGGTCGTCACGTGGTCGCCCGACCTCAGCGGGGCGGACGTGCCGCGCTCCTACACGACCTACGGCAAGCCGAGCCTCGGCGCGGCGGAGTGGGTGCCCGTCACGGACGCGAACCGCGCGACGATGCGCTTCTTCAAGGTCACGGTGGAGATCAAGTGATGGACTTGGAACAAAAACAAGGAAACAAAGGAAAAAGGAAATGATGCGAATCAGACAGAGAATCAGGCAGGCCGCGTGTGCGCTCTTCGCGTGCATGGGGCTGACCGCGTCCGCCGCGACAATCGACTACGCGGCGGAAGGGACGACGGCCGAGTATTGCGCCAAAGGCTTTGGCATTGACGTCTCGGTCTCGACACCGGCGACGGGCTCGACGGTGAAGTACGCGGAAAACGCGGAAGGCCCGTGGCTCGACGAGGTGAAGTACGTGGACGTCTGCACGGACAAGCCGATCCACTTCCAGATTACGGCGGCGGGCTACGAGACGGTGACGGGATTCAAGACCGTGACGGTGACGCCGAAGGCGCTGACGGATGAATACGTCTGGCCGGTGTTCCCGTCCGAAGACCTTTACGTCTACGACGGCACGGCGAAGACGCCGGAGTCCGGATTCGGGGACGGCGATCCGTCGATTCTCACGCGGGACGACTTCGAGGTCGTCTACGCGGACAACGTGAATGCGGGCACGGCGAAGATGATCTTCACGGGCAAGAACAACTACACGGGCACGGTCGAATGCGAGTTCGAGATCCTGAAGGCGGAGAACGTCTGGACGACGGAGCCCGCCGTCGCGGACTGGACTTACGGCCAGGCGGCGAGCGAGCCCGTCTCGGCGGCGAAGTCCGGCACGGCGACCGTCACCTGGTCTTCCGGCGCGAAGCCAACGACGCCAGGCAACTACAAGGCGACCTTCACGGTTCCTGAATCGGACAACTACAAGGAACTCACGAAGGACGTCGAGTTCACGATCCATGCGGCGACGATCGAATACGTGGCGGATGACGGAATCCCGGGCGAATACTGCGGCGCCGGCTTCGGCATCACCGTCACGGTCTCGAAGCCGGCGATTGGCGCGACGGTGACGTATTCGGAAAGCGCGGAAGGCCCGTGGCTCGACGAGGTGAAGTACGTGGACGTCTGCACGGACAAGCCGATCCACTTCCAGATTACGGCGGCGGGCTACGAGACGGTGACGGGATTCAAGACCGTGACGGTGACGCCGAAGGCGCTGACGGATGAATACGTCTGGCCGGTGTTCCCGTCCGAAGACCTTTACGTCTACGACGGCACGGCGAAGACGCCGGAGTCCGGATTCGGGGACGGCGATCCGTCGATTCTCACGCGGGACGACTTCGAGGTCGTCTACGCGGACAACGTGAATGCGGGCACGGCGAAGATGATCTTCACGGGCAAGAACAACTACACGGGCACGGTCGAATGCGAGTTCGAGATCAAGAAGCGTTCGGTCACGCTCACGTCGGGCGACGGCTCGTGGACGCATGACGGCGCGGCGCATTCGGCAACGACGGTGACGGTCGGCGGCGACGGGTTCGTGTCCGGCGAGGGCGCGACCTACGGGAACTTCGCGTCCCTCACGAATGCGGAGAGCGTCCCCAACACGTTCGACTACACGCTCAACGACGGGACGATGGCGGACAACTACGAGATCGCGAAAGTCTACGGCACGCTCACGGTCACGGCCCCGGCCGTCGCGGTCTACGAGGAGACGGACGCGGAGACGATCTTCAAGTGGGAGGCGACGGATGAGAAGACGGCGAAGGTCGTCGGCTTCAAGGACCCGAACCAGCGGATCGCGAACGTGGTCGTCCCCGACAAGATCGAGGGACATTTCATCACGGCGATTGGCGCCGGCGCGTTCGCGAACTCGACGTGCGGCATGACGAGCCTGACGCTGCCTCTCTTCTGCACCGAGATCGGTCGCCGTGCGTTCTCTGGCATCGCGACGCTGACGGGCGTCACCTTCGCGTCCGTGCTGAACTGGCGGAATCCCTCCGAGGCGGCTTCGCTCGCGATCGGCGCCTACGCCTTCACCTCGACGGGGCTGGCGGACGTGCGCCTGCCCGTGGAGGTTTCGGAAATCGGCGACTACGCCTTTGCGGACTGCCGCAAGCTTGCCAAGGTGATGATTCTCGGAAAGCCGGTGGTTGGGACGCGCCCGTTCCGCCGCGCCGGCATCGACGTGTCGGCGGCGACCGGCCCGACGGTGCGCCTCTCCAAGACGCTCGCGGAGGACGAGGCCTATCTCGCGAAAGTCACGCAGGGCGTACAGGACGCGGTCGTGCGGACGGACGCGATTGTCGAATCCGTCACGGTCGGGACGCTGAGCGTCGCGCCGAATGCGGTGCGGCTTTCCGTCGCGGTCGGACGTGCGGCCGACTGGGGCGAGGTGGACGCCTCGCGCGTCAAGGTTGAGTATCGCGAGAGGCTGGGCGACGCGGCGACGACGCTCGTGCCGCGCGCGGTGACGCAGGAGGCGGACGGCTCGCTCACGGTGGAGGTCGCCGCGCCGGAAGGCCCGTCTGGGTTCTTCCGCGTGAAGGTGGAGGACTAATGTTTTTAACACAGAGGCACAAGGGTTTGGAGACAACGGACTCTCTGTGTCTTCGTGTCTCTGTGTTAAAACTTCAAGGCTAAACGGAAATTTGACAGAGAAAGGATTTTAGAAATGAAGACGAACAAGGCTTTTATTCTGGCGGTTGCCGCATGTGCGGCGGCGGTGGCGCGGGCGGACGGCTGGCGGCTCACGGTCGGACCGGCGTGGCATTCGCGGGTGAAGATGGAGGCGCACGGCGCGGCGAAGGTGACGTCCGTCCCCGCCTCGCAGATGCGGATGTATTCCGACCGCTACCGCGACCTTGAGAACGGCGACTGGCGGGCGTACGCAGGCGACGCGGAGAGGCGGCCCGATCCGAGCCCGACGGCCATGTTCGGCGACGAGCTCTGGGCCATCGGCGGCGATTTCACCGAGACGACGGTGACGCCGAGCGCGGACGCGGCGTCGCTGGACGCGACGGACGTGCGATCGCCACTCGGCCTCAAGGCGAAGGCCGGGTATGACCTCTACGGGAACGAGACGCTTTCCGTCGGACTCGACCTGCGCTTCGCTGGCTACTGGAATATGAAGGCGTCCGCCGCCGGCCTTGCCGCCGGCGCGACGACGATGACGCGCACGGGGACGGACTGGTGGCTTCTTTGCGGCGGGCCGTATCCGCCGGAGGCCGCCGATTCGGATCCGTTTGCGCCGGCTCCGGAGCGCAGCGCGTCCGCACCGACGACATGGGGTTCGGAGACGTATTCCACGGCGGTCGGGACGGCGGTGCGCTCGCGCCTTCGCGCCGACCTCTACCAGATCGGCCTGGGGCCGACCGTGACATGGCACGCCTTCCCGTGGCTCGACGCCTACGCGGGCGTCGCCGCGCTTTGCAACATCGCGTCACTCGACTTTGAGGCGGGTGCGTCCAAGGCGAGCGAGACTCAGTGCCGTCTCGGCTTCGCGGGCGAGGTGGGGCTCGCGGCCTACGTGACCGAGAGCCTCGGCCTTTACGCGGAAGTCGGCTACGAGTGGGTGGACGGCTTCGACGCCTCGGCGGGCGGACTTAAGGCGGACGTCGACTTCTCGTCGTTCGTCGTCAGCGCCGGCGTCGCTTTCCGTTTCTGACCGGACAGCGCGGTGCGTTCGCGATTCTCCGTGAGGTCGGGTCGCCTCTCAGCGAGGCGATGCGCTCGGCTTGCCGGGTCCTCCGCACGGACACGCCGTCCCACGCGCAACGCCAACGACACCGCTCTCTGAATTGCCCCGCTCATTTTGGTAAGAGTATTGTATCATATTCTCATGAACGGGAGGTTTGAATGCTTTCGAATGGTTTTGGTGCGACAGTTGGTTTTCAGGGATACTTGGAGGGTGCGCAGATTTGGTATAATACGCACCTGACATGACGCAACCCAGCCGACAGACGGGTGAATCCCCTTCGCTTGCGCAACTTCTGCCGCAGGCGAAGCCGATGATTCTCCTGACGGACTACGCGCCGCCTTCGGAAGACGGCGCGGTGGATGCGTTCATCGACGTTTCGGCCGATTCGCCGTTTTTCGATGCGTCAGCAGGCGGCGTTCCCGGCTGCGTGGCTCTTGAATACATGGCGCAGACGATGGCCCTCTGCACGGGCCTCCACCGCCGCCGCCGGGGTCTCGGACCGAAACTCGGCTTCGTGCTCGGGTCGCGTCGGCTGGAGATTGGAATCCCGGTCTTCGCGCCGGGGTCGAGGTATCGCGTACACGTCAGTTGCATCTACACGGACGAATCGTTCGGGTCGTTCGACTGTGAGATTTCCGACCCGTCGGGCGCGACGGTCGCCCGCGCGCAGATGACGGCGTTCCAGCCGGAGGACGACCTGACGCCCGAGAAGTTGAAGGAATACCGATAGCAGTTCATGGAGGCCTTTTCGTATGCATAGAGTTGTGGTCACGGGGCGCGGCATCGTGAGTTCGCTTGGGTTTTCCGCCGACGCGGCGTTCGAGCGGCTGAAGACGCCCGTTAACTGCGTGCGGATTTCGGAAGACCTCGCGACCTACCGCGGACTGCAGACGCGCCTCTGGGCGCCGTCGAACTTCCGTCGTCCGCCCGAATACACACGGAAGGTCGTCCGCACGATGAGCCCCGTGTCGATTCTCGCGCTCAACGCGACCGAACAGGCCCTGTGCGAGGCGGGGCTTGAGGGTGACCCCGTGGTGAAAGGCGGGCGGCTTGGCATCGCCTACGGGTCGTGTTCGGGCGGCGTCGATGCCTGCGCGGACTTCTTTTCGATCGTCAAGGACCGCGAGGTGCGCAACGTCACGAGTTCGACCTACATCAAGATGATGCCGCAGACGGCGGCGGTGAACCTGTCGGTGCATTTCGGCACGACGGGGCGCATTCTGCCGACGGGCACGGCCTGCACCTCCGGTTCGCTCGCAATCGGCGAGGCGTATGAGGCGATTGCCTTCGGCCGGCAGGACGTGATGATCGCGGGCGGCGCGGAGGAGTTCAGCGTGACGCAGGTTTCGGTCTTCGACACGCTCTTCGCGACGTCGCGGCGGAACGACGAACCGCAGTCCACTCCCCGCGCATTCGACGCGAACCGCGACGGACTCGTCATCGGCGACGGCGCGGGGACGCTCGTTCTCGAGGAGCGCGAGCGGGCGATTGCGCGCGGCGCGAAAATCTACGCCGAGGTGGTCGGCTTCGGCACGAACACCGACGGGCGGCACGTCACCCAGCCCTGCGCCGACACGATGGCCGTCGCGCTGAAACTGGCCCTTGCGGACGCGAACCTGCCGCCGGAGGCAATCGGCTACGTGAACGCCCACGGCACGGCGACCGAACTCGGCGACATCGCCGAGGGCACGGCGACCGCCGCCGTCTTCGGCGCGGGGAAGACGCCCGTCAGCACGGTCAAGAACTACACGGGCCACACGCTCGGCGCCTGCGGCGCAATCGAGGCGATCCTGACGATTGGCATGCTGAACGCCGACTGGTATGCGCCGAACCTCAACCTGACCGATCCGGACCCGCGCTGCGGCGAACACGACTTCATCACGGGCGCGGGTCGCGCCTTCGCGGCGGAATACGCCATGTCGAACAACTTCGCCTTCGGTGGCGTGAACACCTCTCTCATCTTCCGCCGCGCATGAAAGGAATCGTTTATCTCTCGGCTTTGACGATTCTGCCGGCGGGTGCGCCGCCGGACGTCGCGTTCGTTCCGCCGCTGGTGCGTCGCCGTCTCTCGCCCCTTCAGAAAATCTACTTCTCCCTCGCGCATGCGGTGGCGGGGGACGCGGTGGAATCGTCCGTCTTCGCCACGCGCGACGGCGAGGACACATACACGCGGCGGATAGTTGATTCCTTCAACGAGGAGCGGTGCGTCTCGCCCCACCTCTTCAGTTCGTCCGTCTACAATGCCGCGCCCGGCCTGTGGAGCGTCTTCACGAAGAACCGCGCCCCCTATGCCGCCGTCGCGGCGGGTAACGACACGCTCGAATGCGGGCTGCTCGAGACCCTGAACGGAAAGCCGACCTCGCTTTTCGTCTATGCGGAGGAGACGGACGGCGGCTATGGCGCGGCGGTTCTGTTTTCCGCCGAACCCGGCAAACGCCGCCTGTCGGTTGGGAAGGGAGATGCGACACGCCCCTCCCTGTCGTTCGCCGATTTCGCGGCGTTTCTTTCAGGCGACGCGCACGAGTTGCGCGGTCGCTGGCTGACCATTCGAGACTTGCCGTGAGCGCGAAAGCCGTCATCCGGGGCGCGCTCTCGCTGGCGTTGTTCGGGGTCTTCGGCGCGGGTGCGCTCCTGATCGCCCCGCTGATGCTCCTCTTCCGACGGCTGGCGTTGTGCCAGCCGGTCGTCCGCGCCGTGTGGCGTCCGTTGCTCGGGCTCTTCGTCCTTTCCCGCCTGATTCGCGTCGAGCGCGGCAATTTGCGGCGGATGCGCGGCGCGGTAGTTGCGATGAACCACCCTTCGCTCATCGACGTCGTCGTCCTTTCCGTCCTTCTGCCGCGCACGCTCTACGTGGCGAAACACGCGCTCCGTGCGAATCCGTTTCTCACGGCAATCGTGCGCCACACATCCCTCCCCGACGACGCGAACCTACCCGAAGTCGCCGCGCCATACCTCGCGAAGGGCTGGAACGCGCTCGTCTTCCCCGAGGGGACGCGCTCCCCGACGGCGGGCGGGCTTCAGCCGTTTCGACGCGGCGCGGCGCAACTCGCCCTGCGCACGGGTGCGCCGCTCGTCTGTGTCGGGCTTTACGTTTCGCGGCGAATCCTTGGCAAGGCGCAGCCTCCGTGGGAAATGGGCGGATGCACCGTGCGCTACGCCTTCGCGGCGGATTCGCCCGTACCCGTCGCCCAGCACGTCGGTGAGAGCCTTCACGCGGCGGCGCGGAGGATTACGGACGAAATCCACGAAAGGATTTGTCGTCTCATCAACCAAGCGAAGGAGGGGAAATCGTGAATCGTGTTCTGGTGACGGGTTCGTCCCGTGGAATTGGAAGGGCGGTCGCCCTGCGGCTGGCAAAGGACGGCTTCGCCGTCGTCACCCACGCCGTGCGGAACGCGGCCGCGGCGAAGGCCGTCGCCGCCGAATGTGCGGCGCTTTCGGGAATGCCCGAACAGCCCGCGCTCACCTTCGACCTCGCCGACCGCACATGCGTCGCCGAAACCCTCGAGGCTGATATCGCGGCGAACGGACCCTACTTCGGTGTCGTCGCGAACGCGGGGGTGAACGCCGACGCACCGTTCCCCGTGCTGGAAGGCGACCTTTGGGACAAGGTGATTGACACGGATCTGACGGGTCTCTACAACGTGCTGAAGCCCGTCGTGATGCCGATGATTTCGGCTCGCATCCGCGGGCGAATCGTCACGCTTTCGTCGGTGAGCGGTCTTGTCGGCAACCGAGGGCAGGTGAACTACTCGGCGGCCAAGGCGGGTGTGATCGGCGCGACGAAGGCCCTCGCCGTCGAACTCGCGAAGCGCGGCATTACGGTGAACGCCGTCGCGCCGGGCGTCATCGCGACGGAAATGGCCGATTCGATCGAGTTCAAGGACGAGGTGAAGACGGCGATTCCCATGCGGCGGTTCGGCACGCCGGAGGAGGTGGCGGGGGTCGTCGCGTTTCTCTTCTCTCCCGAGGCGGCGTACGTGACGCGGCAGGTCATTTCGGTGAACGGCGGTCTCTTTTGAGCGCGGACTTCCCAACCACGGCGGCGGTCGTGCCCGTCTTCAACCCCGAACAGGGGCTTACGCCCCTTTGCGCGGCACTTTGCGCTTCCTTTCCTGTGGTCGTCGTGGTGGACGACGGCAGTTTTGCCGCGCTTGACTCATTCGCCCGGCTTCCGAAGTCCGTCACGGTTCTCCGCCACGGACGGAATCGCGGCAAGGGGCGTGCCATCAAGACCGCCCTCGCGTGGCTCGTGGTGAACCGTCCCGACGTGACGGAGGCTGTGTTCGCCGACGGCGACGGACAGCACCATATCGACGACATCCTCGCCGTCGCCGCCCGCGCACGCGAACGCGGCGCGGTGACTTTCGGCGTGAGGGACTTCGGCGGGAAGGACGTTCCGTTCCGAAGTTGGTGGGGCAACCGCTGGACGGCGTGGGAAGTCCGGCTCGCGTTCGGGTTCAGGCTCGCCGACACCCAGACGGGGCTTCGGGCGATTCCGTCGCGCCTGTTCGCGCCGCTTCTCGCCGTGCCGGGCGAACGCTTCGAGTTCGAGGTGCGGATCTTCCGCCTCCTGCGCCGGCTGGGCGAACCGCTGGAGCAAGTTCCCATTCAGACGGTCTACGCGGCAGGCAACCGCACGTCGCACTTCCGTCCCTTGCGCGACACGCTTCTCACGCAGGCGGCCCTGTTCTTTGATTTCAACTGAGGAGACAAACCAATGAGAGACGTTGCATTTACCTGTGACGACAACGGCGCGAAGTTCCTACGCGTTGCCGTCTGGTCGCTTCTGACGCACTACAGGGGCGACGAGCCAATCCGCATCAACGTGCTCGTCGGCTTCGGCGGACACAGCGAGGCAAACCGCCGCGCACTGGACGAGGTGGTGGCGCGCTTCCGGGGTGCGTCCGTCCGCTACATCGACGTCGAGCCGGCGGTCAGACCATACGCCGACCTCATCATGACGCGGAAGAACTCGCGCTGGAACGTCTTCACGTGGACGCCCATCTTCGGCCCCGACCTCCTGACGGACGTGACGGGCAACCTCATCCATTTCGACATCGACCTCCTTTTCAACGCCGACGTCTCGCCTCTTTTCGAGTTAAACTTGGGCGACAAACTCTTCGGCGTGACCTACGAATACAATCGTTTGCCAGGATCGAAGCACAACGCCGTCTGGGAAAGCGGGGTGCTTCCGCCGTCCGTAGAGCGGTATTTCAACACGGGCGTGGTCGTCTTCAACACGGCGAAGTGCCGCGAGGAGCGGACAGCGCGGCAGATCGTCGAGTGGTATCGGGCGCATTACGACATTGCCGACCGCATCGAGCAGGATGCCTACAACGCGCTCTTCTGGAATCGGATTGTCGCGCTGCCCGTGAAGTGGAATCTGCACGATCGGCAGTTGAAGTATTTTGCCACCGCCGACCTTTCGGCGAAGCATTGGTTCGGGAATCCGCCGCACGAGTGCCTCGAGGCCGCGCTCAAGCCGAACATCCTGCACTTCTGGGGGCCGAAGAAGCCGTGGAAGCCGTCGCACCGTCCCTATCGGAAACTCTATCACGCCGCAATGAAGGCCGTCGGACTGCGTCCGCCATCCGAACCCCTACTCGCGCCCTACTACAATCTCGTGAACGCCGTCCACCTCGCCAAAATCTGCCGCCGCTGGCGCAAGTTGGCCGTTCAACGGACGGCGGGAGATCAAAATATGATATAATGTGCGCTATGAAAACGAAGCCGATGACCGTTGTCGAGAAAATTCTTTCGAAGCATCTCGTGGAGGGCGACCCCGCGACAGATTCCGAACTGGGCATTCGCATCGACCAGACGCTGACGCAGGATGCGACCGGCACGATGGCATACCTTCAGTTCGAATCGATGGGCGTTCCCCACGTGAAGAACGACCTCGCCGTGAGTTACGTGGACCACAACACGGTGCAGATAGGTTTTGAGAATGCCGACGACCACGACTTCCTTGCGTCCATTGCGAAGAAATACGGGATTGTCTACTCAAAGGCTGGGAACGGAATCTGCCACCAGCTTCATCTTGAGCGGTTCGGCAAGCCGGGAACGACCTTGCTTGGATCCGACTCGCATACGCCGACGGGCGGAGGCATCGGGCAGATCGCCATCGGCGCGGGAGGCATTGACATTGCCGTCGCCATGGCGGGCGGTGCGTTCCACATTCCGACCCCGAAGGTTCGGGCGATTTACCTGAAGGGCAAACTCAAGAGGGGCGTAAGCGCGAAGGACGTGATTCTCAAGGTGCTGGAGAAGTTCGGCACGAAGGGAAATGTTGGCTGGATTTTCGAGTATTGCGGGCCGGGCGTTGCGACGCTCGACGTGCCCTCTCGGGCGACGATTGCGAACATGGGCGCGGAACTTGGGGTGACGACGAGCGTCTTCCCGTCCGACGCGGTGACGAAGCAGTTCCTCGCGGCGCAGGGGCGTGGCAAGGACTGGACGGCGATTGTGGCGGACGTGGGGTCGGAATACGACGACTCGTTCACGGTCGATCTTGCGAAACTCGAACCGCTCGCGGCGGCTCCGCACAGTCCTGGCAATGTCGTGACGGTGAAGTCGATGGTCGGCACAAAGGTGAACCAGATCATGATTGGGTCGTGCACGAACTCGTCCTATCGTGACATTCGCACGGTCGCCCAGATCCTGAAGGGCCGTCATGTGGCGGACGAAGTGGAAGTCGGCATCGCGTGCGGCTCGCGGCAAGTCGTGAACATGCTCGCGGCGGATGGGTCGCTCGCAATTCTCATCAAGGCGGGTTGCCGCATTCTTGAGAACGCCTGCGGGTTCTGCATCGGAGCGCACATGAGCCCCTCGACGAATGCCATTTCGCTGCGCACGAACAACCGCAACTTCGAGGGACGAACTGGTACGAAGTCCGCGAAAGTCTACCTCGTCTCGCCCGAAACCGCCGCGGCTTCCGCGCTGACGGGCGTGCTGACGGTCTGCAAGGGGACGACGGCTGTGCCCGCACCGAAGAAGTTTCCGATTGACGACGCGATGTTCCTCTACCGCAAGACGGCGGGAAAGGGCGTGAAGGGGACGAAGATTGTGCGCGGGCCGAACATTGCGACTGTGCCGAAGGGCGTGCCGCTCGCGAAGGATCTCGTTGGCGCGGTCGCCATCCGTGTCGGGGACAAAATCACGACGGATCATATCATGCCGGCGGGTGCACGGCTGAAGTTCCGCTCGAACGTGCCGGAATACGCGAAATACGTCTTCGAGCCGTGCGACGGGACTTTTCACGACCGCTGTCTCGCCAACAAGGCGAAAGGGCTTGCGAACGTCATCGTGACGGGCGAAAGTTACGGACAGGGCAGTTCGCGCGAACATGCGGCACTTTGCCCGATGTATCTCGGCGTGAAGGCGGTGATCGCGAAATCCATCGAGCGAATCCACCGTGCGAACCTCATCAACTTCGGCATCGTGCCGTTCGTGTTCGCGAATCCAAAGGACTACGACGCGCTTGCGGTGAGTGACAGGCTTGAACTGAGGGGTATCCGCAAGGCCGTCGAGGGCGATGGAACGCTCGTCGTGAAGGGCCCGAAGGGGACTTTTGAGGTGAAAACCGCGCTTTCAGACCGCGAAAAGCACCTGATTCTCTGCGGAGGACTTCTCGCCTCGCTCTAAAAAATCGCACTTCCCCCTTGATTTTCGTCGGGGGATTCGGTATTATATGCGCAAACAATTTTCAACAGTAAGGAGATAGACAAATGAAGATTATGACAATCATGGCGGTTTTGGCTGTTTCGCTCGCATTTGCGACGACGGGTTGCAAGTACGACAAGGCGGCGAAAGGTGGCGGCGCGGCGGCTGACGACGCGGCGGCGGCGACGGATATTTCGTCCGAAGAGACGGTCGATACGCAGGCGCAGTCGGGTTCGCTTTCCGACGTGGGCGAGCGTCGCTTCGAGGATATGTATGCGAAGTGCACGGATGTCGCATTCGCGCCGGTCTATTTCGGCTTTGACTCGACGGTCGTTCCGCAGGGCGAACTCGGCAAGATTGACGATGTTGCCCGTCACCTGACGGACAAGACCGATCGCGTGGTCGTGATTGAGGGCAATTGCGACGAACGCGGCTCGAACGAATACAACCTCTCGCTCGGCGAGAACCGTGCGATTATCCTACGCAACTATCTTGTGCAGAACGGCATTTCGCCTGACCGCATCCAGACCCGAAGCTACGGCGAGGAGAAGCCCGCCGTCGAGGGGCATGACGAGAGTGCGTGGGCGAAAAATCGTCGCGGCGAGTTCGTGATTTTCAAGACAAAGTAAGCAGTCGCTGAAGATGACGCTTGCGTTTCTCTTCAACGACGTTGGTGCCGGCGAGTGGCTCGTTCTGCTCGCCGTCATTCTTGTCGTCGTCGGCCCGAAACGCCTGCCTGAGGTCGCCCGCAAGTTCGGTCAGTACTACTCGAAGTTCCGCCGCGCGGCGGAGAACTTCAAGCGGCAGTTGCTGGATATGGATTCGGAGTTCTCGCGGGCGGTGAAGGAAGTTGAGAAGGTTGCTCAGGATGCCGAAAGCGCGGCACAGGAGGCCTTCAAGGTAGAGGGCGACGAGGCCTCGGCAACCCCCGATGCGGCACGAAATGAAGATACCTCAAATCACCAATCCTGACCAGCGGAACGATCCGCCGCGTCCGCTGTTGGAACACCTGCTTGCGCTTCGCGACATGTTGGTGTTCTCGGCAATTTCGTGGTCGGTTTGCGTTGTCGTCGTGGGTGTTTTTTCGCCGCAAGTGCTTGGCTGGCTGAAGAGTCCAGCCGCCGCGAGCGAAGACATGTTGCAGGGTCTTGACCTGACGAGCGGGTTCTCGACGATGATGGCGATTGCCATTTGGGGCGGCACGGCCCTTGCGTTTCCGTTCATCGTCTATTCGATTTTGCGTTTTGTCTTTCCGGCGTTGACGAAGCGCGAGAAGTTCGTCCTACTGTCGATTCTCGTTTCAGGGACGGCACTCTTCACGGTTGGCGTGGGGCTTGCCTACGAGAAGACTCTGCCGCTGGTCGTCACGGCCTTCCAGTCCATCAACGAATGGGTTGGGTTGCCTGTCACGACGATTCGCATTGAGGGTTATATTTCCATTGTACTGAAGACGATTATCGCCTTCGGGATGGTCTTTCAAATGCCGCTCGTTTTGTTCGTGCTCGGTTGGTTTGGCATCATCACGAGCGCGGCGTTGCGTGCGAAACGGCGTATTGCCATTGTGCTGGCTTTCGTCATTGCGATGTTCCTCACGCCGCCGGACCCGATGAGCCAGATTATAATGGCCGTTCCGCTTTGCCTCCTGTATGAACTTTCAATCTGGGCAATCTGGCTGAAGGAGAAGATGTGAAGAACCGGTATTCGGTTGCCCTCGGTTTCATCGCGCTGATACTCATCGGCGCGATTTTGCTATGCAGCCCCTGGGCTCGGACAGCGGGAACGTGGGGGCATCCGCTGACCGCCCTCTTCACCGCCTGTTCGGCCGTCTGCGTGACGGGCTTGACGACGGTCGATGTCGCCGTCGAGTATTCGCGTGCTGGGCAGATTGTCCTGATGGCCTTGGTCGAAGTCGGCTGCCTTGGACTGATGACGTTTGGTACGTTTCTGATGATTGCCGTCGGTCGCCGCCTTTCGCTGGCGCGGGAGTTCTCGCTGATGAACGCCTACGGCGTGGCGGAGGTTCAGGGCTTGCGCGGACTGATTTGCTGGGTGATTGGGTCGATGTTCGTCATTGAGGCGGCGGGCGCGGCAGTTTTGTATTTCCATCTTCACGATGTCTACCCGAGCATCTATTATTCAGTGATGAGTTTCTGCAACGCGGGCTTTGGCCTTCGCTCTGATTCACTCGCCTGCTTTGCGTCCAGTCCGATTGTTGTCCTGACGCTCGCGGTGGAAGTCGTCCTTGGTGGAATCGGTTTTCTCGCCATCTACAACCTCTGCACGTTCAAGTTCCTGCGCCGTTCGTCGGGCGGCCGCGGCAGATTGACGCTTCACACGAAGGTCGTTCTTCGCATCACCCTCTGGCTTCTTCTGATTGCCTACGCCACCTTTTTGCTTCTGGAGTGGGAAGGTGCGTTGAGTGGATTTTCGTTCGGTGAGAAACTGTGGGTCGGGTTCTTCCAGGCGGTCACGCCGCGCACGTGCGGATTCTGCATCGTCCCGACGGAAAGCCTTCAGCCCCTCACGCGGCTCATCTACGCGAACCTGATGTTCATTGGTGGTGCGCCGGGTTCGGCGGCGGCGGGAATCAAGGTGACGACGCTCGCGGTACTCGTCTACACGCTTCTTGCCATGTGTCGCGGCGAATCCGAGACGGTTGTCTATCGCCGCGTCGTTCCGACGGACATCGTGCGTGAATCGCTCGTCATCTTCATGGCTCTTATCGCGCTTGCGGTGACGGTGGTCGGCGCACTCCTGATAACCGAACGCGGGTCGAACGTCGCATTGGACGCGCTCTTCTTCGAGGCGGTTTCGGCAATTACGACGACGGGGCTTTCAATGGACGGAACGACGGTGCAACTCTCCCCGGCGGGCAAGTGCGTCATTATGGTTGCGATGCTCATCGGTCGGCTTGGGGCACTTACCGTCGTGATGATGATTGGCGACCGCGAGTCGCACAGCCGCGTGCGCTATCCGAGCGAGGAACTCGTCGTCGGATAATCGGCGGATGTGGTATAATACAGGGTATGGAACAGACGCACTTGAATGTTCGGGCCGTCGTCTTTGACTTCGGTGGCGTGATGACGACATCCGTGATGCCCGAACGGCTGAAGCCGCTGACCGATTCGCTCGGCATTTCGTGGAATATGATTGAGAAGGGTTTCGCTCGCTATCGCTGCCAGCATGATGCCGGTTTCTTCACGCTGGCGGAAATGTATGCGAAAATCTGGGCAGACGCGGGCATCTCTATCAGCCCGGCGGACTTGAACCGCATTGTGGAAGTTGACCGGTCGAGTTGGCTCTATCGCAATGAACGAACGCTCGCATGGATGAAGTCGTTGAAGTCCGTCGGATATGGTATCGGCATCCTGACCAATATGTCGCCCGAGTTTGCGCCTCTCTTCCGCAAGCATTTCAAGGACTTCATCGCACTCAGCGATGCGATGGTTATTTCGGGCGAGGAGAAACTCTACAAGCCCCAGCGCGAAATCTACGACCTCCTGCGCGAACGCATCCGGCTGCCCGCCGATGAACTTCTTTTCATTGACGATGTCGCGGCGAATGTCCGTGGCGCGGAAGCCGCCGGTTGGCACGCCATCCAGTTCATTTCCAACGACCAAGTCGAACGCACTTTCGCAGCCCTCCGTTCCGGTTCTGTTTGAACAGAGGACAGGGGATAAAGCGAATGCGCATGACGAATTGCGCGTGGTGCGAACAAAACGCCTTCTGCCGATTTTTGGTATAATAAAGCACGGTCTGAGTTCTGCATACCACATAAAGGAATTGAATAGAGAAATGAACACCGTACTCGTGGGCGCCCAATGGGGCGACGAAGGCAAGGGTAAGGTCATTGACTTCCTGACCGAGGAAGCGGACGTGGTCGTCCGTTTTCAGGGCGGGTCGAACGCCGGGCATACCGTCGTCGTCGGCGACAAGAAGTATGTACTCCATCTCGTGCCGAGCGGCATTCTGCACAACGGAAAGCACTGTGTCATCGGCAACGGCGTGGTGATGGATCCGTTCGACCTGATGAAGGAACTCGAGCAGGTTGAGAGCTGGGGCTTTGAACTGAAGGGGCGTTTCCACATCTCCGAACGCGCCCAGATGGTGATGCAGTGGCATCGCGCCATTGACAAGGCCGAGGAGGCGGCGCGACCTGAAGGCAAGAAGATCGGCACGACCGGGCGTGGAATCGGTCCGGCCTACGCGGCGAAAGTGGGTCGCTACGGAATGCGAGTCGGCGACATCCTGAAGCCGAACTTCACGGACTTGATTCGCAGTCAGGTCGAGGAGGCGAACCGTACGCTTGTGGCTCTCGGCGCACACGCGCTTGACGCGGACGAGATGGTGCGGCTCTACACGCCGATGGTGCCGGCCCTGATGCCCTACGTGACGGACACGATCCAGTTCCTGCACGAAAAACTTGAGCGCAAGCAGTCCGTCCTGTTCGAGGGTGCGCAGGCGACGATGCTCGACATCGACTTCGGAACCTATCCGTTCGTGACGTCGTCGAATCCGACGGCGGGCGGGGCCTGCACGGGATCGGGCATCGGCCCGCGTGCGATTGACCGCGTAATCGGCGTACTGAAACTCTATACGACCCGCGTGGGGGAGGGCCCGTTCCCGACTGAACTCACGGATGCGGACGGCGACGCCCTGCGCCAGCGCGGCGGCGAGTTCGGGGCGACGACGGGTCGCCCGCGGCGGTGCGGCTGGTTCGACGCGGTTGTGGCGCGGTACGCCCAGCGCGTGAATGGCATCGACTTTTGGGCGATGACGAAACTCGACGTGCTCGACGCTTTCCCCGTCGTCAAGATTTGCACGGGTTACCGCCGTCCCGACGGGTTCGTCTACACGACCTTCCCGGCGGATCTTGACGCGCTTTCGGTCTGCGAACCCGTCTATGAGGAACTGCCGGGTTGGCAGTGCGAGACCTCGAGGGTGACCGACTACGCCGAACTCCCGGAAAATGCGAAGGCGTACGTGAACCGAATTCTCGAACTCGTGGGCGGCAAGCTGGGCGTTCTCTCGGTCGGCCCCGCCCGCGAGACGACGCTTCGCATCAACATCTGACGACGGATGGAACATCTCGCGATCATCATGGACGGCAACGGACGCTGGGCGAAGGCCCGCCGTTTGCCGCGAATCATGGGTCACCGCGCTGGCGCGGATGCGCTCGACCGCGTGATGCACTACTGCCGCGAGGCGGGCATACGCTACCTGACCGTGTATGCGTTCTCGACCGAAAACTGGAAGCGTTCCGAGGAGGAGGTGTCGGGGTTGATGAAACTCCTCTTCCACTTCGTCACGACAAAGGCGGACGAACTCATCGGGAACGGCGTTCGCTTCCGCGCCATCGGGCGACGAAACGACCTTCCGGAGAAGTTGCGCGGCCAAATCGCCGCGCTGGAGGAACGCACGAAAGAGGGTGACTTCACGCTGCTCGTCGCGCTTTCCTACGGCGGGCGGGCGGAAATCGTGGATGCCGTGAACGCGGCAATCCGGGCGGGCGAGAAGGTCATCACCGAACGGTCGTTCACGCAATACCTCTATGCGCCTGACGTTCCCGACCCCGACCTCATCATCCGCACGAGCGGCGAACTGAGGACGAGCAACTTCCTTCTTTGGGAATCGGCGTATTCGGAATACTATTTCACCGATGTGCTGTGGCCCGACTTCAATCGGGATGAATTCGACAGGGCGATTGCCGCATATGCGACGCGCGAACGCCGGATGGGAGGACGATGCAAGTAGTCAAGCGTGTTGTGGCGGCACTTTCAACAGCGGCGTTGGTGATTCTGGCGCTTTGCTACGTTCCGCTTCGGTTCATTCTGCCGGCGATGATTCTCCTCGTGGTCCTCGTGCATCTCGAGTTCAGCCAGATGGTGGCGCACAAGCACCCCATTCTTGTGAAACTCGGCGTCCTTTCGGGCGTGGCGATTCTTCTTTACAAGGTCTACTACGACATGGATTGCGGTTACGTGCTGATACCGGTTGTCTTCCTCTTGGCCTTGCGAGTCCTGTTCGGCAGGTATGAAAGCCCGATTCGGGTTCTCGCCGTCACGCTGCTCGGCATCCTTTACATTCCCGTGATGCTCTCGCTTTTCATCCGCGTGCCGATTGAGTTCGGCCTGCCGACGCTCATCTACCTCATTGCCATCGTCAAGTTCTCGGACATGGGGGGCTTCGCCGTCGGGATGTTGTTCGGCAAGCACAAGATGTGTCCGTCGATTTCCCCGAAGAAGAGTTGGGAGGGGCTTGGCGGCAGCATTCTCGGTTCGTGCCTGATGTCAATCGCGTTCATGCCGATTACGCATTTCGCCCTGCCGA
>CAVAHB010000141.1:5916-18572 GCA_963588415.1 Faecalibacterium sp. CAG:74 | reverse complement strand
GAGTCCATATATGGAGAATCCCAACGCTCCCTGAGGGGGTTCGCCGCGCTCCCCAAGGGGGGCAAACGGGGACTTTCCCGTACTCCTTATAGAGAGAGGCGTGTACGGGCGGATGCCTTCGCCAGTTTCAACGGAACAAATGGCAAGGACTGGCTACGGCAATCCGAACCGCCGCGAGAAATTCGTCCACGCGGCGGGCGAGTTTCGCAATCGTCCAAGCACGGCTCCAGCGCGGCGAATCCGCCCAGTAGGCGACAAGTTCCTTCAACCGTCCGAGGATCGGGCGTTCGCCCGAAAGTTCCGCACGGGACTCTTCCGCATACCGCGTCAGCAGGTCGGCTATGTCGGTGCGTTCACCAAGCGATCGAATGAACGCACGCCCGATCATCACGGGCTCATCGCCGTCCGTCTCACCCATCTTGAGATCCCCGTTCCTGACGAGCGGAACCGTGCAGACGCGCTTCACCGCCCCGTACGCCGCCCAATCGCACGGGCCGTCGTACATCTGGCAGGCTGTGCGGGCGTGCAGTGTCATGAAGCGGAGGGGGAAGAGGTTGACGAGCGGCATCAGTGCGAGCAGTTCGTCCGGACGTTCGACACCGAGGCGCGTCTTGATGGAGAAGTTGCCCGCACCCATGACCTCGCACCCGACCTCCAGCATCTCGCGCAGGACGTCGGGCGTACGAAGAAGTCCGCTGCCGCGCCCCTTCCGGCGAATCATGGGGAACGGACATCCGCAGTTCAGATCCGCCGTCGTGTAGCCGGCGGACTTGACGCGCTCCAGACAGGTGCGCAGGGCGGACGGGCTCTTGCCGATGAACTGGGGCGTGAGGCGGAGCGATTCCGCCGCGCCGTCGCGCCGAAGTTCGCGGTCTTTCAGGGGATCAACCCCCTCGTTTGCCGCGATGAAGGGGGTGATTGCCTCGGTGAAACCGGCTTCGGTCAGGGCCGCCGCAAAGACATGGCGAAAACACCGTATCGTCACGCCCCGAAGCGGAGCCAGAAAAAGTTCGGCCATATGCGGGGATTCAGATGTGATGCGGCGTTTCAATGCCGAGCAGGCCGAGACCCGTCTTCAGTACGTCGCCGAAGAGTGCACACAATTTCAGTCGGGCGTTCTTCACCTCGTCCTCGCTCTTGAGGACGGGCGAGTTCTGGTAGAAACTCGAATAGAGTTGTGCCGTCTGGAAGAGGTAGTCAGCCAGCACGCTCGGCTTGTACGCCTCCGCCGCACGGACGACCGCGCCCGGGAACTCCAGCAACTGAAGCGCAAGACGTTTCTCGGACGGCGTGGCGACGCGAAAAGCGAATGCCGAAAGCGTGGCGGAATCGCCCCCCGCCTTTTCAAGGAGCGAACAGACGCGGGCGTAGGCGTACTGAAGGTAAGGCCCCGAATTGCCCTCGAGCGCGAGCGCTTTATCCCAGTTGAAGTCAATCGCCGTCGCGGGGTCGTGCGAGAGGTCGGCGTACTTCACCGCACCGTAGCCAATCTGTTCGGCGAGTTTCTCGTCGCCGCCGCGCTCCTTCACGATTTCAAGGGCGCGACGCTTCGCCTCCGCCAGCAGGTCGTCGAGGCGAATCAGGTTGCCCTCCCGCGTCGAAATCGCCTTACCCTGATAACTCATCAGCCCGAACGGCACGTGGACGAGCGTCGCCCTGAAGCCCAACTTCGCCGAAATGGAAAAGAACTGCCTGAAGTGGAGTTGCTGACGGTCGTCCGTGACGTAGATGATGCGTTCGGGGGCGTAGTCGGCGATGCGGCTCTCCACGCAGGCAAGGTCGCTCGTCGTGTAGTTGTAGCCGCCGTCCGACTTGCGGACGATCGCCACGCCAAGCCCCTCGCCCGTCAAATCGACAATCAGCGCACCTTCCGACTCCTTCGCAAGACCCATTTGAAGCAGACGGTCAACGATGCCCGGCATCATCGCGTTGTAATACGATTCGCCGCGATAGGTGTCGAACTTCACGCCGAGTTTCGCATACATCCGCTCGAACTCGGCGATGGAGATTTCGATGAACTTCTTCCAGAGCGCAAGATTCGCCGCGTCGCCCTGCTGGAGTTTCACAAGTTCCTCGCGGCAGCGGTTCTTCCAATCCTCGCTCTCCTTCGCCTTCGCGGCGGAAAGCACGTAGCACTTCTCAAGGTTCGCCACGGTCAGGTCGTCGCGTTCCGCCTGCGACAGGCATTCGCGGTAGCCCATGATGAGGATGCCGAACTGCGTGCCCCAGTCGCCGAGGTGGTTGTCGGCGATTACCTCGTAGCCGAGCGAACGGAAGATGCGGTCGATGGCATTGCCGATGACGGTCGAGCGGATGTGGCCGATGTGCATCTGTTTTGCCGCGTTCGGCGAGGAATAGTCAATCACGATGCGCTTACCCGCGCCCGGACGGGGGATGCCGCATGAAGGTTTCGCCGCGAGATCGGCAAGTTGCACGCCCAGCCATTCGGGCGAGACGGTCAGGTTCAGGAAGCCCGGGCCCGCCACCTCGACCTTCAGTTCACGGCCAATGTTCTCGGCCACCCTCTGCGCGGCGTCGCGTGGCTTCAGGCCCACCTTCTTCGCCACCTTGAGCGCATCGTTGCACTGATAGTCGCCAAAGCGCGGATCAGTCGCCGGGACGACCTTCACGGACGCGAAGTCCTCGCCGGGGTAGGCCGTCTCAAAACCCTTGCGGACAATGTCTGTCAATTCCATACGTTCCTCTTCTTGTTGTTTGCGTTTATTATACCATACGGGTGCGAAAGCAAATGCGGTCGATTATCTGGGCGAAGTTCTCGCCGCCCGCAAGAATCTCGATGACAATCCGAAGGTAAAGGCATTTTACGGGAACCGTCTCGAAGCGCGGGAAGCGGACTGCGTCCTTCTCGGTCGTGACGAGTGCATCCGCACCCATGTCGGCCGTGCGGTTCAGGGCGTAGAGGATTTCGCTCGAATCGTAGCGGTGATGGTCGGCGTAGCGTTCGCACCAGACGACCTTCGCACCGAGGTGGCGAAGCGAGTTCTCAAAACCCTTCGGCGAGGCGATGCCCGAAAGCGTGCACACCGTCTTGCCCGCCAGCCACGAAAGTGGAAACTCCTCGCGACTCCACACGTCCTTCAGAACGGACGGCGCGTGGTTGCATTCGACAATCTCCGCCTTTTGGTTGTACTTGCGAACCTCGTCGCGAACGGCCGAGACATCGCCGCGGCACTTCGTCAGGAAGATGATGTCCGCACGCTTCAGGTGGCGCACGGGTTCGCGCAGGATGCCACGCGGCAACATGTGGCCGTTCCCGAAGGGGTTGGTCGAATCAACGAGCACGACCTCGGTCGAATGCTTCAATTTCTTGTACTGGAAGCCGTCGTCAAGGATAATCGTATCGCATCCCAGCCGCTTGATGGCGTAGCGACCCGCCTTCACGCGGTTGCGATCCACGATGACGGCCACGCCGGGCAGGTTCGAGGCGAGCATATACGGCTCGTCGCCGCCCACGGTCGAATCGAGGAGTAGCCGCCGTCCGTCCGAAACGACGAGCGGTGGCTCGATGACCTGCGTGAAGATGCGCCGCCAGAGCGGGGCTTCCTTGCGGCGGTAGCCACGCGAGAGAATCGCGACTTTGCGCCCTTTCGCCGCGAGCGTCCGGGCGAAGATTTCGGTGACGGGGGTCTTCCCCGTGCCGCCCGCCGTCACATTGCCGATTGATATGACCTGGATTCCCAGAGGGAAGCGGCGGAGAACGCCCGTCTTGTAGAGGAAATCGCGAATGCCGACGATTGCGGCGAAAAGACCGCTGAACCCCGTGAGAACCGCAAGAAGAAAACGGATGCCCGGCGGCTGATCGCCGTCCGCGCCCTTCTCCTGTATCAGCCTGACGAGATAACTCTCAAGCCGTTCGATTCCGTTTGGCCGCGCCTTCCGCACGCGTCAGTCTCCCCCTAGCAACGAGCCCGAACTCGGACCGAAGGCCCGCAGATAGACGTAAAACCCGACGCTGCAGTCCGAATGATATTCCGAACCGTCAATGCGCGTATAACTCTTCTCATAGGAGACTATCAGACGAAAGCCGAGGCAGTCCGTGCGGATATCAAACCAAGCGCCGACTTCATCCAACTCCCCTTCGCGACAATCCCAGCGGACGAAGGGACTCCACGCGAGGGCGTCGCAAATCTCGTGTTCGAAGCCGACTGTCGCCGTGCCGAAATGCACCATGTTGAAGTCTTCGCTCGTGTAAGTCCGTCCATCGCGAACGTAGTGCGCCGTCGGCGACGAACTGAAGTCCCACCAGCGGTAATTGCCGCTCATGTAGGAGGCATAATAACTGAAGCGGGCGTTCAGGCGCTGCCGCCACGCAAGTTCGCTCATCGCAATCACGTCATTCTCGCAATCGTATTCAATTCGCCCGAGGAGCATCGTGTCGTCGTCCGGGAACCACCGAACCCGTGCGCCCGGCACGGCGGTCAGGTTGTCCTCGCCGTAATTTGGCTTGCCGACTTCCGCCAGCCTGTGGTACTCGCCGTCGGTTGCCCAGTCCGATTTCGAGAACTGCAGGGCCGAGTAGACATCAAAGTCGAAGACCGTACGAACCTTGCCATCCTCACCCGCCTCACGGAAGGCGTTGCGAATGCCCGGCGTGACGCCATACCACGTATAGGGGAGGTTGCGCGACCGTCCGGCGAACTGGTCGAACCAGTCGGTGGAAGCATCAATCGAGTCGAAGACGTAGGGGCGATTCCCGTCCCGCAGACCCGAATACCACGCTTTTTGCGCAAGAACATCGGCATATGGCTCAATCATGTGCTGCCAAGTTTCGCTCAGCCACGCCGTGCCGCGTCCCGCAAAGGTAATGCCGCCCTCAAGGATCGAGCGGAAGATGCCATCGCCCGTCTGCCCGGCCCGCGAAAGCCCGTCCGGCACGGTATTGCCGCCGTCGTTCCAGTAAGTCCCGTGATAGCCCACGCGCGGAACGACGGAAAGCACGTCGAAGAGACGGAACGGAGCCGTCAGGCGGTGGTAGGTGTCAAAGCGGAAGGTATTGTAGTCCGCCCAGACGCCCGGATTGCAACTGAACGCCGTCTCCGTCTGCCCGTCGCCATATCGCGCCGGCTGACGCAGAAGGTAGCCCGCACGCGTTGAGGATTCGTAGTTGACCGGCAGAATCCAAATCGGCTGGGGTGCGACATCCAAATACCATTCGGGCAGGCGCATCGTCCCCTCGTAAAAGTCATTCAGCGGACCTGCGGCACTCACTCCCGTGCCGAACGCCCGTTCCACGTGTTCCCACGCGACTTCGTTCCCGTCCGAGCCGACATACTGGTTCTTGATACCGAAGAACGACTTGCGGAAGAAGTCCGAACGAAAGTAAGAATCGCTGTAATAAGCGCCCGACAGGCGAAGTTTATCCCGTTCGGTGACGTCCCACACGTGGGAGAGTTCGATTCCGTACCGTTCGTCGGGGACGGAACTCCCCCAGTTCCGCCAGTTGTAGTCGCGACTGTTCCAGTCGTTTTCGTAATGGTCATCCTGATCCCACGCATAATAGACCTTGAACTTGCCGCGCCCGAAGTCGCCGAGTTGCCAGCCGAGCGTCTGGCCGAGGGCGATTCCATTCTTGTAGCGCAGGTCGAAGCGCGTGTTGCCCGTCAGGTAGGCCGAGCCTTCGGCATACGTCGGATCGCCCGCAATGTGGTAGACATATTTCGTCAGAATGTAAGCCCCCCATCGTCCCGTATAGCCCGGCATCACGCGAAGTCCCGAAACACCGTCGATCGGATGATACCAGAACGGAAGCCACAGGACGGGAACTTCCCAGAAACGCAACCATCCGTCGCGGAGGATGCCATAACGACCGTCATTGTACTCGACCGACCCCGAAAGCATCCAGTGGCGTTCGCCCGGCGCATTGGTGCAGGTCGTGAATGTCGTCGGATTCTCAAAGACCGCAATCTTGTCGGGAGCTTTCAAGAGACCCGCCGATTCAAGACGGTAGGGAGTTGAAACGGCAACGACATGCCCCGATGCGACGAGGGCTTCCGACGCACGGTCGGCCGCGATGCGGTCGGCCGTGACCTGAAGCGTACCCGACATCACGGGTTTCACGTTTCGACCCGCAGTACGAGCCGCGCCAGCCGCCGAAGCGGGGAGGGAAAAGCCGAGAACGGCACAGATTCCGAGGACGGTTGAAGTCTTCATGTCTGAGAGTATAGCACTTGTGAGGTGGTCATGTCCAGTATGGAAAATGACTCGGGGTGACGATGGAGTTCCGAAACGAAGGTGAGGCGGGTTTCGTAGGTCCGCTGAAGGTCGGCCAAGATCGCCGAATCCTCAGACCGAAGACGCTGCATCACCTGCGGCGCAACGAGAATCTTCGGCTCAAACGGACGCTTCGTGACCGCCGCCTTCTTGAGGAGGGAACGCAGACTGCGCTGGATTTCAATCGAAACCGCCATCGGCGACTTCACAACGCCGTGTCCGTGGCAGTAGGGGCAGGTCGAGGTAAGCATCGAAAGAATCGATTCCTCCTGACGCTGGCGCGACATTTCAAGCAGACCGAGTTCCGAAATCTCCAGCACGTTCGTGCGGGCGCGGTCACGCTTGAGTGCATCCTTGAGTGCGCGGTAGACCTGCTTCTGGTGCTTGCGGCTCTTCATGTCGATCAGGTCGAGCACGACCAAACCGCCGATGTTTCGCAGACGCAACTGCCGCGCCACCTCGTCCACCGCCTCAAGGTTAACCTCCAGAATCGCCTCCTCCTGGGAGCCTTTGCCCTTGTGATGGCCCGTGTTCACGTCCACCGCAATCAGGGCCTCGGTTTCGTCAATCACGAGGTAGCCACCGCTCCTCAACGGAACCTGCCGCGCAAAGGCCGTCGCGAGCTGGCGTTCAAGCCCGTAGTGTTCAAAGATGCCGGCGTCACCATCGTAGCGGCGAATCTTCGCCTTGGCGCGGCGGGAGATACGCCCCGTGACCTCGCGCATCGCGTCGAAACTCTTCTCGTCATCGATGACGATTGCATCGACATCCTCCGTCAACCAGTCGCGCACGACACGTTCGCAGAGGTCTGGTTCCTGAAAGATACAGCACGGGGTGCGCAAGGTCTTCGTGTTCGCCTGCATCTCGTTCCAAGCGGCAAGCAGATTGCGCAGGTCACGCGCAAAGGCCCGCGCACTCGCCCCCTGCCCGACCGTGCGGACGACCAAACCGACATTGTCGGGCAACGGCAGACGGTCAAGTATCTTCTTCAGGCGGCGGCGCTCCTCCGCATCACCGATTTTCTTCGAAACGCCGCGCACACGTGTGCCCGGCATCATGACAAGATAGCGGCCGGGAATCGAGAGGTTCGCCGTCACGCGGGGACCCTTCGTCGAAATCGGACCCTTCGTCACCTGCACGATGATTTCGGATCCCGGCGGGAATCGCTTGGCAATCTCGGCATCCGAAAGCCTCGCCGGTTTGCGGCGACCTCCGTTCGCCGCGCCGCGTGAACCGGCATCGTCCTCGTCGAGAATCGAATCGGCATCAGGCGTCATGTCCCAGTAGTGCAGGAAGGCGTTCTTCTTCAGTCCGATATCGACGAACGCCGCCTGAAGGTCGTTCTCGAGATTCTGCACACGCCCCTTGAAGACGCTACCGACAAGCCGCTCCTCTTCGGGATGTTCGACCATGAACTCCTCCAGCCGGCCGTTTTCGGTTACCGCGACGCGAGTTTCAAGTTTCTCGACGTTCACAATGATTTCACGCTTCGTCTTTGAGCGTTTGAGCCATCCAAACAGATTGATCATCTGCATTCCTTTCCGTGAATTGACACGCTTTGTATTAATCCGAGACCGGCCATCACCGTCATGAGGAAGGTGCGACCGGAAGAAATGAACGGTAGCGGCAGTCCCGTTATCGGCACGAGACCGATCGACATCGCGATGTTGACGTAAACATGCGCAAATATCAGTGTCGATATTCCCAATGCCAGAAGGCGACCGCGCCCGTCCGTTGACACACTTGCCACCCACGCGCCCGGAATGACGAGCATTCCAAAGAGCGCGAGCAGCGTCAAAGATCCGACAAACCCCGTCTCTTCCGCATACACGCAGAAGATGAAGTCGTTCATCGAAATTGCCTGCGGCAGGTATTTCAGGTGATTCGTCTCACCTTTGCCGATTCCCTTTCCAGTGAAACCACCCGAACCGATCGAGATCTTCGCCTGCCTTAAATTGTAGCCCGCCCCCATCAGGTCCTCGTTGGGAAAGAGAAAGACCTTCACGCGACGAATCTGATGTTCCTTCAGGGGAAGGTATCTCACGATTCGTTCGCGACGTTCGGGTGAAACACCCGGCTTTTCCGCCTCGTAGACGGCCCCAAGGACGAGCAAAGCCCCAATGAACCCGACCGCCAGAATCGTCAGCAGTCCACGCCGCCACACGCGAGCGACGAAAAGCATCAGCAGCGTTGCAGGTATCAGCGTCAGCGTCGTCCCCAAGTCCGGCTCCTTCAGGATCAGCACGGCCGGAACGCCGACGATCAGGCCTCCGAGACAGAACCCCCTGAAGCCGCGCAACCGTTCCGCGACCTGCGCGAGGAAGCAGATGACGCACAGTTTGGAAATCTCACTCGGTTGGAAGAACCAAAGCCAGCGCCGTCCGCCGTAAATCGTCGAGCCGGCCATCAGGACGAGGGCGAGCATACCAAGCGCCGCGATATAGGCGGGCGTGGAAAACCAGTCAAGTATCTTGCGATAGTCAACCGCCGCCAAGGTGAAGTAAACGAGAAGCCCCACGGCGGCCGTCGCAAGATTGCTCTTCCACATTCCATGGAAGACCTGTTCCGCCCGTGCGTTCCCGGCCGACCAGATGGCAACCGTCCCGACGGCGATCAACAGAATCATCGCGGCAAACATCAGCCAGTTGAATCCCTTCAGAAACGACTTCATCTGAACACCGCCTTCAGGACTTCCGCCACCTTCGGAGCCGTTGTGCTGCCGCCAGACTGTCCGTCCTCGATTACCATCGCCACCGCAACCGTCGGGTTCTTCGCCGGCGCATAGGCGATGAACCACGTGTTCTTTCGCCGCCTCTCGCCGACCCCGATTTCCGCCGTCCCCGTCTTTCCGGCGACCTCAACGGGCACATCCTTGCCGCCGCGCCACCCGGAACCGCCCTCGACGACCATCCGCAGTCCTTCGCGGACAACGTTCAGGTCGGCGGCGGGAATCGCCAACGCCTCGCGCACCGCCGGCTGACCGGCCTTCAGGTGCGGCGTGACGAGATACCCCGTCCCCAACGCACCGGCGACACGCGCCATCTGAAGCGGGCTCACGAGCAGCATCCCCTGCCCAATCGACATCTGCGGCAGATCGCCAGGATACCACTTCTCATTATAGACGCGACTCTTCCACTCGGCATCCGGAACGACCCCCGCACTGTCCGTCCCGAAGTCGATACCCGTCTTCTCACCAAGTCCAAACTGCCGCGCCACGCGGATAACCGCATTCGACCCGATTTCCACGCTTATGTTGCAGAAATAGGGATTGCAACTCTTGGCCAGGGCGGTACGCATCGTCACGGGCCCGTGCCCCCAGCGACTCGAACAACGCAACTTCATCGACCCGTAGGTGAAAACACCCGTGCAAAAGTACTCCTCGTTCGCCGGCCAACCGACGGAAAGTCCCGCGAGTGCCGTAATCGGCTTGAACGTTGAACCGGGCGCATAGACACCGCCGGTCGCCCGATTGAGCAGCGGCTTGTCGGGTTCTTCCGAAAGTTGCGCATACCGCTCGTGGGTAAGCGACGGCACGAAGTCACGCAGGTCGTAGGTGGGCGCACTCGCACACGCCAGCACCGAACCGTCTTTCGGATCCATGACGACACACGCCCCCTTCTCGCCCGCCAACTGGCGTTCGACTTCCCGCTGGATGTCGTAGTCAATCGTCAGGTACAAATCCGGCCCGCGCCGCGCCTCGGTCACCATCCGCTCGCGAATCGCGAATCCACGGGCATCCACGAGAAGTTGCCTTTCACCAGGGCTGCCGCGCAGATAACTGTCGTAGTAGATCTCAATCCCCGCCCGTCCGCGCAATTCGCGGTCGCTGAAGTTGAACTTCGTATCCCCAGCTTCGGACGAGGCGAAGTCGCGCCCGACATACCCGATCACGTGCGCGGCAAAAGACCCGTTCGGATACGTTCGCTCCTCTGTCTCGAGCGTCGAGAATCCGTCCAGTCGGTGCTGCCGTTCACAGAAACGGGCGAGGGCCTCCTCCTCAACATCCTTCCACACGACAAGCGGCATGGCAAGGGACTGGTTCACGTGCCGCCGAATCGCATTCGTCGTCAGCATCGGGGCAAGGCCGATTTCAAAACCGACGCGGGCAATCGCCTTCTCGATTTCCGTCGTCGTCGCGTCCCATGTCCGCCTCTGGAAATGCTCCGCCTGGCAGACGATGGCCGTTGAACGCCGGTTGTCGGCCAGCACTCTTCTGCGGCGGTCAAGGATGCGCCCCCGCAACCCGGCCGTCTGGACGCGGCGCACGGACTGTCGCACATTCTCATAACTGTAGTCCGCCGCGCCGTCAATCTGCACTTCCTTGAGCCGCACCGCAAGCACAATCAGTCCGATTGCGAAGACCGCCATCGTCATCCAGCACGAGATGTCGCTGACGATTGATTCCTCAGGCCTCATTGACGGCAGCCTTTCTTTCCGCCCAGACGAGGACGAACCGCATCGCAATCATTGTCAGAATCCCGATCGGCAGGGCAAGCAGAAGCCGACCGAAAACGCCGCCGTTCAAACCGGGATCCAAGACATTCAGCCACAACTGGTAGAACGGATAGGCGAGGAAGAGGACTTCTCGCGGCACAACGGGAATGCGCGAAACGGCCGCACACGCCAGGAAGAAACTCGCACTCGTCGCAATCGGCAAACCCGAAAGCGCATCCTCGAACGCACCTGCCGCAATGGAAAAAAGGACGAGAAACGGGATTGTCCGCCGAGAAGTGAGAACGAACACCGTCGAAAGGAGTATCGGAAAGCCAACCCCCAGAAACTTCGGCAACAGTTCCTCCGCCGCACCGCCAAGGACGATTGCGAGCAGACAGAACACGAACTGAACGATTTCACTTTTCACGGCGAATGAACACGTCCTCCAGTGCATCAAAGTCCACGGACGGCTGGACGAATCCGCCGCAAATCTGCTGGGGGTCGTCCCGTCTATCGTCAGAAAGCCACACGCCGACTTCCAACCCTCGCGGATAAATGCCGCCGAGGCCGGAAGTAAGGACGCGCACGCGAGGGGCGACCTGCTTCATCTTCGTCAGGTGACCAAGGACGAGTACATCCTCCGTGCCACCCGAAAGAATACCACGCGGCGGAATCGTCTCGCCCGTCTCAATCTCGCAGGCGACCTTCACGTCGGGATCCGTCACAAGCGTCACTTCCGCCGTATGCGGCGTGACTGCCGTCACAAGCCCGACAAGCCCGTCGGGGACGACGACGACAGAATCCACTCGGATGCCGTCGAGCGTCCCCTTGTCCACGCGAATCGTCTTCCCGCACCCCGCCGCGCCGCCGCCACGGGAAAGCACGCCCGCCGACACCCACTCCCCGGAGAGTTTAGAAGCATAGCCAAGCGCCCGCCGAAGCCGCGCATTCTCAATTTCAAGACGCTCTGAATCCTGCCGCGCAAGCGAAAGGGAGGCAACCTCGCGCCGCAGTCGAACGTTCTCGGCACGGGCGCTCGACCCCGCAAACAAGCCGACAATGCGCGGCAAAACGGAACGGGAAACGAACTGCCCCGCCCGCTCGACGGGGTAGACCGCCTCCACGGAAATTGCACGGGAGAGAACGACCCCCAGCGTGGCGAATGCCGCCACCGCAATCAGCACGTATGTTCCGGTTGTTCTTGCTTTCACGCTGACCCACCTCCGGGCCGTCGGCACGCTCATGCCGAACGCCACACCGGGGCAAGCCGAAGAAGTTTATGACGCCTTCCTGTTCTTCGCGAGGAAATCAAGCTCGTTCATCACAACGCCCGTACCTTCCGCAACGGCGGAAAGCGGATCGTCCGCCACCGTTACGGGAAGCCCCGTCTGCGCCGCAAGAAGCTTGTCAAGGCCCCGCAACTGCGAACTTCCGCCCGACAGCACAAGCCCTCGATCCACCAAGTCCGCCGCAAGTTCCGGTTCGCACTTGTCCAAAGTGGACCTGACTGCATCCACAATCTGCGACACCGGTTCCTTCAGGGCGTCCCGTATTTCCTCGGAGGTTATCGTCAAAGTCTTCGGCAACCCCGTCACTATGTCCCGACCCTTGATCTCAAGGGTCTTTTCCTCTCCCATCGGATACGCGCTGCCGATTTCGATCTTGATCATCTCGGACATTCGTTCGCCAATCAGGAGGTTGTAAACTCGTTTCACGTGGCTGGCGATGCAGTCGTCCATCGCGTCGCCACCCGCCATTCGGGCGGAAAAACTGTGGACGATTCCCGCAAGCGAGATGATCGCAACCTCGCACGTACCGCCACCAATATCGACAATCATCGAACCCTCCGGCTCGGAAACCGGCAGCCCCACGCCAATCGCCGCCGCCATCGGCTCTTCAATCAGGAAGACGTCCCCGGCCCCGGCGGCGTGCGCGGCATCCTCAACCGCACGCTTCTCAACCTCGGTAATTCCGCTCGGCACGGCAATCAC
>CAVAHB010000141.1:0-5906 GCA_963588415.1 Faecalibacterium sp. CAG:74 | reverse complement strand
AATCACCATGCGCGGCTTCGCATACTTTGAGTAGAAACGGACGGGACACACCTTCTTGATGAAATGCTTGATCATCGCCTCGGTGATGTCAAAATCGGCAATCACGCCAGACTTCATCGGGCGAATCGCCACGATGTTCCCGGGCGTACGCCCCAGCATCCGCTTCGCCTCCGCCCCCACCGCGAGGACGCGTTTCGACCCCGCCTGAATGGCCACGACGGAAGGCTCGCGCAGCACGATGCCGCGATCCTTCACGTAGACGAGCGAATTCGCCGTGCCGAGGTCGATACCGATGTCAGTAGAAAAAAGCGACTTTAGTTTACCGAACATTGACGTTCTCTTTATGGTTTCCAATGTTTGCGCATATTTTATACTAATTTCCGTCGTCGGTCAATGGGGTACGGGCGTTTTCAGTCCCCCGCGCCGAGATGCAGACCGATGGAGGCAAGATCCGCCGCGTCCAGCGCATAGACGGGGTCAATCTCAACGGGCACGTCGTCACGAACGGAAACCCCGGCTTCCGCGAGCCACTTCGCCCATTTTGCCTGCATGTCGGCCTTGCACGTCGCCGGGCTGTCGCCCCCTTCCGCATTCTTCACTGGCGAGAACTCGTCCTTCTGCTCAAAGGCGACGAAAGCCGCCCGACGGGCATTCGGCAGGATGTCGAAGATGAACTTCTCGAACTTGTAGCCGTTCGGCTCGGTCGGCTTCACGACCTTTCCATCCGCACCGACCATAGGGATCTTCTTGAAGGCGAGGTGAAGCGGCATCGACTTTGAGGCCTCGCGCTCGAGAAACGCACGGTCGAAGACGTGGATTGCGGGCGAACCGTAGAGAAAGTAGAGTTTACCGTTCTTTGCCTTGCGGTTGCACTGCTCGTCCGTCATCTCGGTGTACTCAACCATGCGGTAGGTCGTGCCGAAGCGCATGGGCATTCCAACCTTCTCGTACGGGTCGCGCTTGGCGCAGAGCTTGAGCGAGTATTCCGACTTCTCAAGAACATGCTGGCCGATGAACGCTGGGTCGGCAATCTCGACAAGCGGATTGTCAACCTGAAAGAAGAAGACGGACTTGATGCCACGCTTCTTCATGTCCGCCAGCGCACCCGATCGCTTCAACGCCGCGAGAAGTCCGCCGTGCCCGTCGGGGCTCATGAAGATGTGTCCCGGCGCATCGAGGATGATTTTCCCCTCCTTCGTCATGCCCGGCCACATTCCCTGCGTGAAGAAGAACACGTCGTCCGGGTTCAACCCGAAGTAGTCGTTTTCCTCGAAGCACTGCACGGTCGCCGCGTTGTTCATCTCGGAGGTCATCACGTAGAACGGAATCTTCGCCCCGTAGCGAATCGACCGCGCCAGAATCTTCCGTGCGTGGAAGTAGAAGAGCGGCTCACCCGTAATCGGCCCGATCGGATAGCACCCCTTCGGTCCGTCGAAGCCGAGGCGGCTGCCCTGTCCGCCCGCCACGAGAAGCGCCGCGACACGCCCCGCCCGCAGTTCCCTTTCACCGGCGGCAACCGCCTTCTTCAGCGCAGCACCCTTTAGTTCGGACACCTTCGGTGCAACGCCCTTCGAACTGTCCGGAACTTCCGCACCCGTTGCGAGCGCGGTCTGGCAATGCGCGAGATCCTTCGGGTCGATCGTCGCAATCTGCGCAAGCAACGCCCCGCGTTCCTCCTTGTCCAGTTTCTTCCAGTAGGCGAGCACGTGTTCCTGCCCGCATTTCTTCAGCATCTTTTCCGCCTCGGCGTAATTCATGGTTAACCTTTCTCTGCTCTCTTTTAAATCAGTATTTCTTCACTTCCTCTTCAATCCGCCGCTTCGCCGCCTCGTCGGGCACGACGACAACGCCGCGCAGGTTGTAGGGAACCCAGTGGTTCGTCCACGTCGTATCGCGAAACGGCTCGTCGAAAAGGCTCTGCTCCGGCAGCACGTCGTCCGTCGTCCCGGCACGCCCGTCGGGTCCCTTCGAGTAGAGGACGGGATGCCCCCCCTCCTCGCGCGCCTCGTAGACGTAGTCGTTCCCCCACGGGTCGAGCACGACCTTCTTGATGTAAGGCCCGAACCAGCCCTTCGCGGCGAACGCCCCAACCTCCGCCGGCGTCTCCGGAATGCGGGCGAGTTCCGCCAGCCCCTCCGCCGTCGTCGGATACCGCCCCACGTGGAACTTGTAGCGACCGCAGGCAATGGCGAGCGCATCGATGGATTGCCGCGACTGAATCGCCGCCTTGGAAATGGGTGTCTTGCCGAGGCTCAGTTTCCCCGTTGCCACGCTCAGCACCGAACCTCCGAGCACCAGAAGAACGAACATGATGGCAACGTAGTAGACGATCGGACGCTTCAGCGACACGTCCCGCAGGTTCAGTTCCCGACGCTTGCGCTCGAATTCGCGCCCAATGCGCTTCACGGCCGCCTGTGTCTTCGCACGGCGTGCCGCATTTCCCGGGTTCTTGGCCGGGAACTTCTTCCTGAGCGCATTGTAGTCGACCATTGGCTAACCTCTTCGCCGCATATTATATCACATTTTCCTTCCAAACCGTTCGTTCCGCCGAAATAGCAGTATCGCCCGCGTCAGGCGTTTTTGGTCGCCGTGACGAGCCAATGGGGCATCGGCGGCGGCACGGGCTGGGTTTCGCCCGGCGTGAATCCCGCCTCGGCGAGCCAGCCCTTCAGTTCCGAATCGGCGAATACCCAGCCGTTTTCCGTCGTGAGGGCCATGTTCACCGCGAAGAGGGCGGAGAACTTCGGCGCGGTGCGCGTTGAATCGGTCATCATGTCCAGGATGAAAATGCGTCCGCCGGGCTTCAGAGCCCGATTCGCCCGCGAGAGAACCGCGGCAATCTGTTCGGGCGACTCCTGATGAAGCGCACCGAAAATCGTCACCGCGTCGTATCCGCCGCGCTCATACTCGTCCGCATGGTAGTCGCCCGCACGGCACTCGATGCGATCCGCGAGCCCCGCCCGTGCCACGTAGTCCCGCGCCTCCGCCGAGATCGCCGGCAAATCCACCGTGACGCACGTCATTCCCGGATTGGCGCGGCACATCAGAATCGCATACGCGCCGGGGCCGCCCGCCAGGTCGAGCACCTTTCCGCCCAGTCCCTCCAGCATCGGCACGACCCCGCGCCCGATGCCCATCGCCCGAGCGAACATCGCCGCCGCAAACGCCTTCGTGCGGACGGCGTCCTCCCCGAGGTGGATTTCGGGTCGCTCGACGGGCTTACCGTTCCGCGCGAACTCCGCGAGCCGCCCCCAGGCGGGATAGACGTCCCTGTTGTAGCGGATGGCCTTCGTCAGGTCCGCCGCGCCGCCGGGGACGAGCGCCGCCTTGCCGGCGGGGGTGTTGAAATAGCGTCCGTCCCGCTTTTCAAGGAGGCCTTCGGCGACGCAGGCGTCGGCCAGAAGGCGCATTCCGCGCTCCCGCGCCGTGAAATCGCCGCGTTCGACCGACCCGAACACGTCACAGTCAATCGCGGCGAAAAGCACCGCGCTCCCGTAATACGCGCTCGCGAGATCTACGATTTCCTGAATTGACTTTCCCATGGGAGTTTTCTTTCCTTTCTTTGCCTATTCTTATTGCAGTTCGTGCGACAGGAACGAGACGAACCGGAATCGCCGGTCAATCCACTTGCCCATCAGTCCCACGGCCTTCCCCATTGTGAACGCAGCAAGAACCGTTCCGACGCCCAGCCCGTCAAGATGCCCGAAGAAGAAATAGGTCATTCCGGCGGTAATCGCGAGGCACACCACGTCGAACGTGACCTTGACCGCAGGATAGCCCACGCCGGCAATCTGCGACACTTCGCGCGGAAACAGATCTGTCGGGATGATGGGCAGACGGCAGCGGTTGGAAAGGACGATGCCGAACGTGATGAGCAGGTAACTGACGACGAAGTAAAGGACACGCCATCCGAGGGCATTCGGCAGAACCCCGATCCACAGTTCGTGGACATCCAGAAACTCCCCGAAAACGAAGCCCACCACGAAACTGCCGAGATACGACACCACGAAACGGCGACGCATCACCATCAGGCTGAAGACCAGCAGACCTTGGAAGAGATACGTCCACGTCCCCAGCGTAAGCGCGGGAATCACCTCCGAAAAGGCGAACGGTACGCTGGAGATGGCCGAGATACCCGAACCGGAATACAGCATCAGCACCACGCCGAAACTGTTGATGACGACGGCGAGAAGAAGCGCCGCCTCGCCCCTGCAGACTTTCATTTCTCCAGACGCCCTCCCACCGCACTCAATTGATGCCCGCCTTGTTGAGCCGGTAGTTCATCATGCGCGGCGAAACGCCAAGTTCACGTCCGGCGGCCGAGCGGTTGCCGTCGTGCCGCTTGAGGGCGGACTCGAGAATCCGCTTCTCCACGACGGCGAGCTGCTCATCCAGCGTCATGGTGACGTCGGGCCGGAACGGGTCTTCGGCGAACTCCTCGCACTGCAGGGCCGGCGGCAGGTTGTAGCTGTGGATGCAGTCGTCCTTCGCCGTCAGCACGGCCCGCTCGATGCAGTTCTCAAGTTCCCGCACGTTCCCCGGCCACGAATAGGCCTGAAGCATGTTAATCGCCGGTGAGGAAATGCGCGAGACGCTCTTCCCGTACTTCACGCTCATCTTCGAGAGGAAGTGTTGCGCCAGAAGCACAATATCCCCCGAACGCTGCGAAAGGTCCGGCATCGCAATCGGGAAAACGGAAAGACGGTAGTAGAGGTCTTCGCGGAAGAGTTTCTTCGCCATCAGATCTTCAAGGTTCCGGCTCGTCGCAGCAATGAACCGCACGTCGCTGCGCAGTTCCTCGTTCGACCCGACGCGGGAGAACGTGCGCTCCTGCAAAAAGCGGAGCAGCTTCACCTGCACGGGAATCGTCAGGTCGCCGATTTCGTCCAGGAAGAGCGTACCGCCGTTCGCCGCCTCGGCGCGTCCGATGCGGCGTTCGCGGGCGTCGGTGAACGCACCCTTCTCGTGTCCGAACAATTCGGATTCGACCAGCGCCTCCGGGAGCGCGGCACAGTTCAGGACCACGAACGGCTTGTCCTTCCGACCGGAAAGTCCCTGAATCGCCCGCGCCACGAGTTCCTTGCCCGTTCCGCTCGCACCTCGAATCAGGACCGTCGCCTCGCTCGGCGCAACCTGGCGAATCTGCTCATACACCGAAAGCATCTCGCGGCAGTTGCCGATCAACCGCCCCGGATGGTCTGAAAGCATGTCGCGAAGTTTGCGGTTCTCCTCCACGAGGGCCTCGTGCTCGGCACACTCCTCGCGGCAAACCGCCGCCGCCTCCGCCGTGATGTTTGCGATGATCTCCAGAAGCGCAACGTCTTTCGCAAGGGAATCCGTGTCGTCGTTGATTTCGCGATCCACCGAAAGCGTCCCGATGACCTGTCCGAGGTGAATCAGCGGCACACAGATGAACGACAGCGGCTCGTCTTCGTCACGCGCCTTCGTCCGGTTCAGGAAGCGGCGGTCCTTTCGCACGTCGGCCACGACCTCGGCACGGCCCGTCTTCGCGACAAGTCCCGTGATGCCTTCGCCGATGTGATACCGCCCCAGCGCCCGTTCCTCCGCGTTCAGGCTCTTCGTCGAAGCCTCAATTCGCAGCACGTCCCCCTCCAGGAGGGTGAAAGTGCCGCGCAGCATTCCCATGCTCCGTTCGAGAATCTCAAGAACCTCGTTCAGCAGGAGACGCACGTTCCGCTCGCGCACAACGGCGGACGTGATTTCCTGCAGCACCTCAATTTCAGATGACACCTTGGCTTTCATTTGTGGAAATTGTACCAAATGCGCCGTCTCCATTCAAGCCCCCCCCTACCCCACCGCCTCTGCGAACTCTGCGGCTCTGCGCGAGTTCAACGGCCAGCACCACAGTACAGAGTAGTACACGAGTTCCCCTCCAGTTCAAAAAA
>CAVAHB010000140.1:4318-14606 GCA_963588415.1 Faecalibacterium sp. CAG:74 | reverse complement strand
GCGAAAGGGTGCGGAGATTGTCGGTGGGCGCGTCCGCATACCGCTGGCGCAGCTGGAGACGGCGAAGCCGAGGGGTGGGAACGGCATTTCGCGCTACAAGATCAATTCGCTATTCTTCGTCCGGGCGAAGAACTTGCGCACGGAGGGCGGATATGCGTCATTCCCGTTGAAGTCCGTCCGTCAGCTCAATCCGACGATTGCCGGGAAGATGTTCTTTGAAGGTCTTTCCCACGACAAGGTCAAGGAGCATTACTTCGGCATAGGCAATTCCCATTCCACGCCCCCGACGAAAACCGAACTCCACCCATAGGCGCATTGACTTCATACGGCGAAAAAGAGTAAAATATGCCGTTTTCTGACTGAAAGAAGGATTCACACAGATGAAGCAGATTGGCGTTGGTATACTCGGATTCGGGACGGTTGGCGCGGGTGTCGCGGACGGGCTGTTGAAGCACCGCGATGTCATGGCGAAGCGTCTCGGCGTGGACATCGTGTTGCGGAAGATCGCCGACTTGGACATTACGACGGATCGCGGCGTTTCCGTGCCGGATGGCGTGCTGACGACGGACGCGAAGGGCGTGATTGCCGACCCCGAGGTTCAGATTGTCGTCGAGACGATCGGTGGAACGGGCATCGCAAGGACGTTCGTTCTTGACGCCCTCACCAACCACAAGTGCGTGGTGACGGCCAACAAGAAACTGCTCGCCGAACACGGAAAAGAGATCTTCGACACGGCGGCCAAAAACGGCGTGGACATCTACTTCGGGGCTTCCGTCGGCGGCGGAATCCCGATCATCCGCGTCCTCCGCGAAGGGCTGGCGGGGAACGGAATCGAGTCCATCCACGGCATTCTGAACGGAACGTGCAACTACATCCTGACGCGGATGGAGAACGAGGGGCTGCCGTTCGACGAGGTCTTGCGCGACGCGCAGAAACTCGGCTATGCCGAGGCAAACCCCTCGCTCGACATCGACGGCTTCGACACGGCGCACAAGGCCTGTATTCTCGCCGCGCTGGCGTATGGCTTCCAGCCGAAGGTCGAGGAAGTCGACGTAAAGGGCATCCGCAATCTCGCCAGTGACGACGTGCGCTACGCGGCGGATTTCGGCTACCGCATCAAGTTGTTGGCGCGTGTCGCACGCGTCGGGGACGAGGTGGAGGTCGGCGTGGGGCCGACGCTCGTGCCGATGACGCACATGCTCGCCTCGGTGAACGACGCCTTCAACGCGGCGTGGGTGAAGGGCGACATGAGCGACTACACGATGTACTACGGACGCGGCGCGGGGCGTGCGCCGACGGCTTCGACGGTCGTCGGGGACATCGGCGACATCGCCCGCAACCTCGCGCACGGCGAGACGCGGTACGTGCGCGGCATTCCGGACTATGCGGAAGGCCAGGTCAAACTCCGTGCGGCGGGCGAAATCGCATCCTCCTTCTACCTGCGCTTCAACGTGACGGACAAGCCGGGCGCGTTCGGGCAGATTGCGACGACGCTCGGTGCGCACGGCGTGTCGATTTCGGCGGCCTCCCAGAAGTCGGCGGGGAAGGACGGGTTCGCCCCGGTCGCCGTGCTGACCCACGAGGCGAAGACGGCGGATCTGTCGGCGGCACTGGCGGAAATCGCAAAGTCGGGGATGATTGCCGACGAGCCGGTCGCACTCCGCGTCCTCTAAGTTTTGCAAGGGTATTGTAAAAATGAAAGTCTGTAAGTTTGGTGGCAGTTCGCTTGCCAACGCGGCGCAACTGAACAAGGTAATCGACATCGTCCTTGCGGATCCGACGCGGCGAATCGTGGTCGTTTCCGCACCCGGAAAGCGGCATTCTGGCGATACGAAGGTGACGGACCTGCTGATTGCGCTCGCGAAGACGGCACTTAAGGGGCAGAACACCGACCGTGCGTATGGCGACGTTGTCGAACGCTATGCGGAAATTGCGACGGCACTGAAACTCGGCGACGACATCGTCCACGAAATCGAGAACGACTTGCGCGGTCGCCTCGCCCAGCGCGAACTGTTGTCAGCGGCGGAGTTCATGGACCTCATGAAGGCGGCGGGCGAGGACGACAACGCGAAACTTGTGGCGGTCGCGTTCACGGCACGCGGGCGCAAGGCGCGGTATGCGAGCCCGCGTGAGACGGGGATGGTGCTCATGGGCGAGTTCGGCGATGCCACGCTCGACCCGTCCAGTTACACCACGCTTTCCCGTGCGTTCTCGAACTTTGACGGAATCGTCATCTATCCCGGCTTCTTCGGCTACACGAAGGATGGCAAGGTCGCCACGTTCCCACGCGGCGGGAGTGACATCACCGGCTCGATTCTCGCCGCGGCGGTCTGTGCCGATGTCTACGAGAACTTCACGGACGTTGACTCCGTCTATCCGGTCGATCCGCGCATCGTCCCCGAGGTGAAGGACGGCGAGGGCATCCCAACGATGACCTACCGCGAGATGCGCGAACTCGCCTACGCGGGTTTCGGCGTGTTCAACGACGACGCGGTGATTCCCGCCGTGCGGGCGCGGATTCCGATTAACATCCGCAACACGAACCACCCGTCCGAACCCGGCACGATGATCGTGCAGTCGCGGCGCGTCGTGCCCGGCACGGTGGTCGGCATCGCGTCGCAGGACGACTTCTGCAACATCGTCGTCGAGAAGTACCTGATGAACCGCGCCATCGGCTTCGGCCGCCGGCTTCTCCAGATTCTCGAGGACGAACGCATCGCCTACGAACACATGCCGTCGGGCGTGGATTCGCAGTGCGTCGTCGTGAAGGGCGTGAACTTCCCGAAGGAGAAGGAACGCCGCGTCGTGCAGGCAATCCGCCGCGAACTCGCGCCTGACAACGTGGCCGTCGAGCGCGACATTACAATCATTATGATTGTCGGCGAAGGTATGTGCTACACGGCGGGTATGTTCGCGAAGGCCTGTCTGGCGCTCGCCTCGGCGGGCATTTCAATGTCGATGGTCAACCAAGGTTCAAGCGAAGTTTCGTTCATGATTGCCATCCGCCAGCAGGATCGCGACGCGGCGGTTCGCGCACTCTACAAGGCGTTCTTCGGACGCTGAGCGACGATTATTCCGTCGGATGAAAGGGAAACCCCCGATGCGCCACGCGGCACATCGGGGGTTTTTGGCGAACGGATTTGCGATTAGTGAATCTCAATCTTCTTTGCCTGCATTTCGGCGCGTTTCTTCACGACGACCGTCAGCACGCCGTTTTCCAGTTTCGCGGTCAGCGTCGCGGGGTTCGCGAGTTCGGGCAGGTCGGCACTCATGGCGTAGTTCTGCCGCTCGAATTCCGCCGCGACTTGCTTGAACCCCGCAGGATTCTGGTATTTCGTGTGCGTCTTGAGCGTGAGGGTCTTGCCCTCGACGTGCAACTCGGCTTCGTCCTTTCCGATGCCGGGAATCTCAATCTTGAGTTCGTATTCATCCGGTCTTTCCGAAAGCACCGCTGTCGGAACAACAAACTTTTCTTCGTTCATCTTGAATCTCCTTTCTTTCCTTGTATGACTGTTTTCAGCTCAGCCCTGAATGGCGATGTGCCTTACGCCGTCGGCATCCGCCTTCGGCAGTTCGATGCGCAGAATGCCATTCTCGAACTTCGCATTCGCCTTGTCGGCGTTCACACGGAAGGGCAACTCCAGCCGACGACTCCACGCGGGACGCACCTCGACGACCTTGCCGGTCTTGGCATCGGTTTCCTCGGCGGGCCTGTCGGCCACGACGACCGCCTGGGGTTCGAGAGAAAGCGTCACGTCCTTCGCCGTCCTGCCAGGCAGTTCCAGATCGATGATGACGGCATCATCGTCCAAGAACACGTTCACGGGCGGGAAGCGTCCGGCGGCACGTGCCCTCATGCTTCTGAACGCACGGCTGTTCGCATCGAACAACTCGTCCAGAAAGCCCCACGGATCCATATTCATCAATGTGTTCATATCTTGAACTCCTTTCATTTCGTTTGTTTCAACACCAGACAAACGAGCATAGCCCGTGCCAAGGGGAGTTCAGCCGAACGCGGCGGAACGATTGCGACAAACTGTCGCGGAGTGAGACTAAATGGTTGCGCGGAAGGCGATCGGGGCGGCTCGGTCAGATGCAGAAGTCCATCGCGGCGGATTCATCCGGCGTTCGGTCGAGGATTTTCGCAAGCGTGACACGGGCGAGCACGTTCATGAAGCCGGTGTTGACATCGGCCCAGATCTGCCGCGCAAGGCAGAAGGGCTTGCGCGGACAGCACCCCTCGTCCGTCAGGCAGTCGAGGATAGTGAGCGGGCCTTGCATCGTCTCGACGACATTGAGCAGGGTGACGTCTTCGGGCGAACGCGCGAGGCGAAAGCCGCCACCCGAACCGCGCACAGACCGGAGCAGCCCCGCTTCACGCAGGGGAATGACGAGCCGGGAGATGAACTTCAGCGAAATGTGCTGTGATTTGGAGATTTCGGCGATCGAGCGCGGCTTCGCGTCGCGGCTGTGCGCGGCGACGTCCAGCAGAATGCGCAGGGCGTAGCGGGTCTTTGCCGAAACCTTGAGTCCGCGCTGGGCGAGTCCGCGCTGGGCGCAGGACGAAGCCTTTGAAGTTGTATCCGTTTTTCTGTTCATTTTGGCATCAGATAACGCCTTGTTCTTTGCCATGCCGACATTATACCATTTTTTTGTCGCGGCTATTTCAAACCGCACAACGGCGGCGCGGGCGGGAGACCCGTCTCCCGCCCGCGCTTGACGCGACGTCGCCGCCGCCGTCAGGTTCTTGTTTCTCAGAACTCCCAGCCCTTGCGGATGTAGGGCCTGATAAGCGCGTTAGCGTCCTTGTTGTCAAAGGTCTGCGTTGCCGAATCCCAGACAATCTTGCCCGCGACCTGCTGCGCAATGCATCCGACGAGGATGCCCTCCATCTGCGGAATGCAGTATTCGATGTCAGAGAAGCACCGCGAATGCGTCTGTTCGTAGATGGGGCCGAGGCCGCGAATCGCGTTCACGAACTCGCCGTAGTGGCCTTCCGCGAAGCCCTTCATCTCGACGGTCGACTTGCCGTCTGCCGCAGCCGACGAACCGACGCAGAACGGAATCGAACGCGGAACGGTCTTCGCCTTCTCGTGCTGGAAGACGTCGACGAACTTCTCCTCGTCGTTGAGCGCGAGCGCACACTTCCCGCCGTAGTCGTCCTGCATAAGCACCGCACCCTTCGAGCCGATGATGTAGCAGCCCGTGTTCGGAACCGCGCCGAAAGTCTTGATGACCTTGGGCATGATTTCCGCCGAAGGCTTCATCGCGCTGATACCGGGCTTCGCCTCGTCGTAGCCGTCATACCAGAAGAGCGTGACCGCCGGCAGACGAACGCCGGGCCGTACCTTCGAGTCGCGAGCCTTGTAGGTGAGTTTCACGATCGACTTCGACGGATAGGCAACGTCGTTCTTCTCCTCGATCTTGACGCATTCGGCATCGGCAACGCCGCCGAGTTCAAGGCCGCGGAACGGCAGGTTCATCGTGTGGCACGCCATGTCGCCGAACGCACCCGCGCCGAAGTCGTGGAAGCCGCGCCACGTGAACGTGTGGTAGACGTTCGCGCCAAGCCCCCACGGGTCGTAGACCTTCGTGCCCTTCGGATACTTGTCGAGGAACGGACGGTTCTTCGCCGTCGCGAGCCACGCATCCCAGTTCAGCCCGGAGCGAACGTGGTCGCCCTTGTTGCCGCGGCTCTTGACGTAGTCCGCCACGCCGTTGCCCTGCGGCCACACCGCACGGTTCGTCCAGACGTGCACTTCCTTCACGTCGCCGAGGATGCCGCTCTGGATGACCTCCGTGCAGCGGCGCATGGAGTCGAGCGACGAACCCTGGTTGCCCATCTGAACGATGACGCCGTTCTCCTTCGCCGTGCGGTTGAAGTAGTCGAGTTCCCAGAGGGTGCGCACGAGCGGCTTCTGCACGTAGACGTGAATGCCCTGCTGCATCGCACGGATTGCGACCGGCGCGTGGACGTGGTCAGGCGTCGAAATCGTCATCGCGTCGATGCCGAGAAGCCCCGCGTCATCAAGGAGGCGGCGGTAGTCCGTGTAGAACGGGACGGAGTAGACGTCAAAGTCAATGCCGTCCTGCGCAAGCTTCCGCGCGGCGTTTTCACGCTGCGTGTAGTCCGCATCGCAGAGCGCGACAATCTCGACGAAGCCCGACCTGAGCATGGGCGTCCAGTCGCTGTAGCCCTTGCCCATCACGCCCACGGCTGCAAGGCGAATCTTGTCGCCACGACCGAATGTGAAGCACTTGCACCCGCCCGCACCAATCGCGGTGAGGCCGGCAAGTCCCTTGATGAATCCTCTTCTGCTTGCGTTAATCGCCATGTTTACTCCTGTGTTTGGTGTTGCACCCTATTGCACAACACGACTATTATACCATAAATCGCCGCGTTTCTGGCGTATCTACTTCAGTTCGATGACGACGGCGGCGTAGCCGGGAAGCGCGGCCGTCGCAATGCCGCCCCTGACCGAAACGGGCGTATCGCCGACGAGCGTCTTTCCGACGCGGCGCCTGACGAGGGCGGGATGGGAGACCTCGACTTTTACATCGTCCTTCGACCCGTTCACAAGCAGTAGACGGCGTCCCGTCTTCGCATCGCCGAAGATGCGTCCGCGAACCTGCGTCCCCGCCACGTCGAACGATTCGCCGCCCGCAAGAAGCGCAGGGGAGAGTTCCTTCATCTCGCGGACGATCTTGGCGAGCGTCTTCTGGAGGTCGGGGCTGTTCACGATTCCGTCGCCGACCTTGCCGCCGCCGATCTGCTTCCAGCAATACCAGTAGATACCATTCACGCCTTCCGCGAGGGCGAGATACGCCATGCACCGGAACTGCGGCTCCGGCTCGAACCCGAATGCCTGAAGGACGGCGACAACCGGCCGCCGCCCTTCCGTTGCTTCGTGCAACCGTCGGATGCGGGCCGAAACGTCCGTCACGTCGCCGCGAACCGCGCCGTCCTTGCCGACCGAAAGCGGATAGGCATCCGCCGCGACGACGTCGCCGTAAAGCGACTGATAACGAACCGCGCCGCACGTATCCTGGTCGCAGACGATGAAGGTCGGGCGTTCAAGGTCGCCGTGCATCCGTTCGTTCATCGTCCTCACCTTGGGGAGATCGCTTATCGTCGGCTCGTCCCAGAGATACCACATCGCAATCGCCGGGTCGGTCGCATACTTGCGGATGTTCCCCTCGACGACGCCCTCGCCTTTGTTGTGCTTGCCTTCGAAAACAACCGAAAGGCCGTAGTCCTTGTGGAGCGCGGCAAGTCCGCCCGCATCCCAACTCCAGAACTGCTGGGAGTTGAAGCCCATCTTCATCCATTCCGCCGCTTCATTCGGGGCTGCGTGGTAGATGCCGAGCGGAAACCACGGGCTTCCGCCGCGCAGGAGTGCGCGATCCTGATCGACAAACGTCTGATAGGGTGCGGCGGCGCGGACGACGAATGCGACCTCGTTCGTGAAGAGCGGCTTCGCCCGGTTCGGCCGCATGAGGCGCACCGTCAGGCGATACGCCCCGGCCGCCGCCGTCTGCGGCAGTTCGACCGGCAGGACGCGCTCCTTCAGTTTCGCGCCCCGAAACGTCTTCTGCCAGACCGCCCGATTGCCGCCGTCCGCCGCGAACAGCGTCGCCTCGAGTTTCGCATTCTCCACCCGCTCGCGAAGCGGATTGAACGAGAACGGCAGAAGCACGTCCGTCGTCCGCCGTGCCGTCGAGACCATACCTCGGTAGTGCGGCGGTGCAATCTCGACGAGGCGCGGGAACTGCCGCGTTTCGTCGAGCACCGTCGCCCACCTGCCGTCCGCTCCAACGCGCAGGACAACGCGGCATTCGCCCCGCGCCACGTTGAAATAGTCGAGCGCGAACGCCGCCACGCCGTCCGCGCCCGTCTTACCGATGGCGCGGAACGACTGCGGCGCGTCCGACTTGCCATCCTGATTCTCGTCCGCGTCCTGACGCGGCAGAATGTCGAGCGCGAGCTGAAGCCGCTTCGCCGCCTTCGCGCCCTCCCCGCCGACGGCAAGCGCGAGCCGACCTTCGCCCTGACGGACGACAATTCCCTCGCACGAGACGAAGGTCAGGTTGAGGCTCTCGAGCGCGGCAAGGGCGCGGGCGTTCTCAATCCAGTCGGGCGTGGGGATGCGGATGTTGGAGAGGATGACCCACCCCTTCCCGACGCGGGCGCGGATGACGTTCGCGTGCTTGTTCGCCTCCCTGTGCGCGGCGATTCGCGTCGAGACGACGCGCCACGGCGAACCTGCGGGGAGTCGCTGGAAGTTCGTCCAGTGGTGTCCCTGATCCGTTTCGGCGAGGGCGCGGGGAAAGACGCGCAGGGGGTCTGACGGATCGCACTCGCGCTGGCGCGGCGTTGACCAACCAAGATTGCCCCAAATCTCGGGGCAGGCGTATTCAGGGCCGATAGCCTTAAGCCACGCACCACTCCCTTGTTCGGTGAAACCGCCCGCAAGCACGACCCCACCCGCCTCGATCCACGCCTTCAGTTCCGCCACATGCGGCGAAAGGAAGTCGGGCGTGTTCGGGCAGATCAGAAGAAGCCCCGCTTCGCGCAGCGCGGCGAAGAACGCATCGTCCACCGCCTCGCCCTTCGCGAACGCGAACTTCGTCACGGGCCAACCGAGACGCTCGAACGCGAAGTCATATTCGTCGTCGAGAAAGCCCTTCTGCCCGAGGACGACCGACCGGAACGGCGGTGGTTCTGCCGTCTCTCCACCCACAGCCACCGCGGCGGACAGAATCAGCGACAAAGTTGCAACGCGCGCAAACAGACCTCTCATTTTATCTCGTGACTCCTATCGTCCCTCGGACATAGCCCAACTACTTCTTAAGCTCAATCTTGAGCACGTCACCGGCACGGAGTCCGCGGGTGCGGATGCGCTGCTCGTCCGGCAGCAGCAGCTCGAAGCCCCAGACGTTGTCCTGCTCGACTTCCGCGCCGGTGCGCAATAGCGTGATGCGCTCGACCTTGCCCTTGAGCCCCGGCAGGATCGTGTCGCCCAACGGCGGCTGCAGGAAGTGGCAGTAGACCGTCGAGCCCTTCTGGGTGTAGGCGCAGCCGAAGGGCGGGCGGAAGGCCGACTTGCCGCAGCCGATAATCGACTCTCCGTTCACGGCGAACCAGTCCGCGACCGCCTTGAGCCGCTCGACGGCCGGCGCGGGAATCTCGCCCAGCGCGTCCGGGCCAACGTTCAGTAGCAGGTTGCCGTCCTGCGCGACGCAGCCGACCAGCCCGGCCACGATTGCCTCCGGCGTCTTCCAGTTGCGGTCGTCTTTCGCGAAGCCCCAGTTGTCGTTGATCGTCGCGCAGGTCTCCCACATCACTTGGCGGCACTTGACCTTCTGCGGCTGGTTCGGCACGCAGATTTCTGGCGTGTAGTAGTCGAAGTCGCGGCAGTTGTCCTTCCAGTAGGCGAGGCGGTCGTTGACCAAGATGTCCGGCTGGCAGGCGTAAACCATCGAGAGAATGCGCTCGCGGTCGAAGTAGTCCTCGTCAGCCTTGTATTTCGAGGTGTAGTCGAGGAAGAGCAGGTCTATCTTGCCGTATTCGGTCATCAACTGGTGCACATGGTTATAAAGCAAGTCTTTAAACGCGGCGTACTGCTCAGGTGTCGGCACATGCAACTCGCCGCGCTGCATGAACTCCGGCGACTCCTTGTCGGCGTAGCCGGGATGCGTCCAGTCCGGCAGCGAGTGGTAGAAGCCGACCTTGAGGCCTTCGGCCCGGAAGGCATCGACGAACTCGCGCACCGCGTCGCGTCCGTATGGCGACTTGGTTATCTTGTAGTCGGTGAAGCGGCTGTCGAACATGCAGAAGCCATCGTGGTGGCGCGTCGTAAGGACGGCGTATTTCATGCCAGCCGCCTTCGCGAGGTGCGCCCACTCACGCGGATTGTAGTTCGTCGGGTTGAACGAGGACGCGAACGCCTCGTATTCGCCGGGCTTCCACGGCTTCTGCGCATATGCCCACTCGCCCAGCGCCGGGATCGAGTAGATCCCCCAATGGATGAACATCCCGAAACGCGCCTCACGGAACCAAGCACCGCGCTCCTGGGCGCTCTTCGCGGGCCTTGCTGGGCTTGCGGCATCCGCCGCTGTTGCCGTCTCCGCCGCCATCGTCGCTGCGCACGCGACCTCGCACGCCATCGCAAGCCGAAAGGCCTTCGCCCCGAACCTGCTTTTTATCTTCATTTATTCTTTCCGCCTTACGGCATTTTTACCAACAGAGAACCTTCACCGCGTGGGGTGCGAAGGTGAAAGTGACGCG
>CAVAHB010000140.1:0-4308 GCA_963588415.1 Faecalibacterium sp. CAG:74 | reverse complement strand
CAACATCAAACGCGGCTTCGATCGTCTCTTCCGTCGGGTTCGTCATAATGAGGAATCGCTTCTTCTCCGCCGTACCGCAGACCATCGCATTGATCTTGCCGTCCATCTCCCTGAAGACGTGGCGCTTGGGCGAAAGCAAGCCGGGGAAAAGCCCCTTGATTTCCGCGAGCAAGTCCTTCAGGACGGCTTGGCACTTCTCGTCATTCTTGAGACCGATGCCGAGCGGACCGCCGCCGGCCTGACTCCACGGATACCAGATCAGTCCGCGCGCGTCATTTGCAAGTGCCGTATAGGCAATCGGGCGGATTGTCTCGGGGCGCGGGTTCGCCCACGGCACGCAGACGAGCGGCTTGCGGCCTCGCGTCGCCGCCGTCGCCGACGCCATCCACCGCGCCGTCTGCGGCATCGGCGCCCACGGATCTTTCTTGCCCTCGCCGTAGACGTCGAACGCGAACACGTCGCCGAATGTCGCGTGCAGTCCGAAGAGGTCTTCACGGCAGGAGAGCAGGAAGGTCGGATGATGCTTGTCGTACTTGTGCCAGCCGTCGTTCACGGACTGCACGAAGTCTTCCGCACCCTCCGCTGGCTCATCGCTCACATACCACATGAAAATCGCGTCATTATCGGCGAGCGTCCGTGTGCGTTCGCGGTAAATGTGGTCGCCGTGGTGATTGGACTCGAAGAGAAGGCGCATATTGCGTCCGAGCGCGCGGTTCACGCCCTTCGGGGTTCCGTATTCATCCGTGCCAACCGACCACGCCCAGAACTGGATCATGTTGAAGCCGAGGTCGGCGACGGCATCGTAGTCCTTGCCCACATGGTAGATGCCGAGCGGGAAGAACGGCTTGCCGTTGATGAGGAACGTGTTGTCCTCGTCCACGACCGTCTGGGCAGGGCGCGGCGCGAGGATCTCGAACGGCGCGGCGCTTTTCGCGCCGTAGACGACCCAGCCGCCGCGCGTAATTGTGGCACGCACTTCGTATCCGCCGGGCGAAAGTTCCTTCGGGAGCGGCATCGCGACCTCGAAGTCCGAGGGAATGACCGCATCCTTGCCCTTGTCGAAGAGTTTTTCCGTCTTGAAGACGCAGTTGCTGAGCGAATCATAGACGGCGACAGTGAGCGGAAGTCCCGCAATTTCTTCGCCAAGCCGCGCAATTCTTATGCGGAAGCGCACATCCTTCAGGCGGCGGGCGGTCGAGAGAATGCCGCGGTAGGCGGGCGGGTCAACCGTGAGCAGGGCGGGCATCGTCGCCTGACGGCGGAAGAGTAGGCTGCGTGCGCCGTCCGGGGTCTCGAGCCAAAGCCGCGCCGTCACGAGCCCGCGCATCTTCAGGTTGTAGTCGAGCGCGGCGGCAGAACCGACGAAGTTCGTCGCGAACGAGACGGACTTCTCCTTCGCGTCCGTAAACTCGTAAACGAGGCGCGTCCCTTCGGCGGCGGGCTTCGCGAGCGACATCTCAAGGTGTCCGGGCCCGAGCGCGAACGGCGAAAGCGAGAAGTCCTTCACCTCCACCCCCGCCTTCAGGAGTTGTGCGGCGGCGAGATAATTCTCGAGCAACTTCTCGCCCGGCTGGCGCAGGGCGGATGCGACGACAAGACCCTTGCCGAGACGCTTCGTGATCGTGACGGGGAAGCCCTCCGAGCAATCCGCCACGACTTTCCATCCGGCGGGCACATCTTTCTCGAAGTGCGGCCAGTCGTTGCCTTGGGTAATGCGGTTGGGGAACGAGCGGATGGGGTCAATCGGCTCGCGGTTCACGGTGTGCCCCAGCACCGCCCACTGCGAGGAGTTGCACTTGCCAATGCCCGGCAGGTCAAGGGAAGAATCGACCTTCTTGAGCCAGCCGCGCACCTGGTAGACCGCGTCCGCAATGACGAGTACGCCGCCGTTCTCGACGAACGCCTTCACGGCGGGGAAGTCCGTCGCATCGGGCGAAAGGAGGTTTTTCTTGTCGCCGCCGTAGTCGAAGAGCGAATCGACGAGCACAAGCTTGTATTTCCCCGCCTTCGCGCTGAAGTCACGAATGGATGCATCATCGCACTTGTAGAAGTCGGTCTCGCAGCCGACCTTCTTGACGGCGGCGTCAAAGTCGGTCGCGTTTTTGTTGCGTCCGTGCAAAACGGCGACTTCCGGTGCGGCGGACGCGACCAGCGTGGCGGCGATGCCCGCTAAGGAGGCAAGTGCCTTGATCGATGTGCTCATGTTCATTTATTCGTTCCTTGTTACGGATTTCATTAGACGACACCAACGGTCAGTAGTGGATATGATACCAAATCCCGTCCTGACCGTCAATTGGAGTGGAACCGGTGTTTACCCATTTTTTCGGGCGAAAACTTCGCCCGTCGAGGAGTGCCGCTTCCAGCCCTTCCGAAGCGCGGCGGTTTTCAGGCGGGATTGACCCCAAGAACGGCAGCCAGTTTTTAACCCAAAGACACGCAATCCTATAATACTACAGTACTAAGGAGTACGGGAAAGCCCCCGGTTGACCCATACGGTCGTGCGGGCGGACGTCGTCACCGTCGCTCGACGGGGTAAACGGCGAAGCCGTAGGGGCCGAGGCGGAACGAGCGGTCGCCCGTCTTCTCAGCCGCACGCGAAAGGAGAGGTTTCGCGGCAAGAACGCCCTTCACGGAACGATCGACGCGCTCGGCAATCACCCAGTCCGGCCAGACATCCGGACGCGCCTCGAACGAGACATCGGTCGAGACCGTCTCGTTCTTCCAGTTTTGCACGACGACGATGCGCTCGCCGTCCTTCGCCGTCCGGACGAACGCAGTGACCGCATTCGTCGCCGTAACGTCGAGCCATGCCAGTCCGGCGCGGCCGTTGAAATCGGTGAACGCCGCGTGCTTCGCGCGCAGGGACGCGAGCGTCTTCACGAATGCGTGCCGTGACTTGCCGGGTTCGCGGTCGAGTTGCGTCCAGTCCATCGGCGTCTTGCCGAACATCGAGTGCCGCTCGTCCGCGTCTGCCAGTTCGTTGCCGGTGAAGAGCATCGGCACGCCGTCGACCGTAAACATCCAGACGAGCACCTGGTCAATCGCCGCGCCGCCCCACGCGGCCTCGCGGCGCGGACGGCAGTCGGTCGCAATGTCGTGGTTTTCGTAGTGGTTCACGAAACGCGCGCCCTTTGTCGAACGTTGTTCGCGCAAATCCCAGGCCTCGCGGATGGCTTTCGCCGGCTCGCCGCCCGTCAGGACGCCTTCGCCCGGAAACCAACCGTAGTCCGCGTCGAACGCATCTTCCTGATCCTTCTCGTCGTAGCCCTCGCAGAGCAGGATCGCGTCCGCCTTCACCTCCTTCATGCGGCGGACGCCCTCGCACCAGAAGCCGAGCGGAATGCCGTCGCCGACATCGCATCGGTAGCCATCCGCGCCGTAGTCGCGGATGAGCCCGACCATATTGTCCCAGAGCCACTCGCGGGCGGCCATCACGCCAAAATTGAAGCGCGGAAAACGCCACGCGCCCTTCGCAATCGTGCCGTCCGCATTCCAGTAGGTGAACTCCGGGTGTTCCTTCCAGACTCTCGCCGACGGGCCGGCGTGGAAGTAGACGAGGTCGAAGATGACCTTCAGTCCGAGACGGTGCGCGGCGGCGACAAGCGACCGAAGGTCGTCGTCCGTGCCGTATTCGGGATCGACGTGCGAATAGCCCTTCAGGCGATACTGGTTCTTCGGATTGTCGAAGCCGCTCTTGATCTGACGCGGACTCCAGAACGCGCGATCCCGGTCATCGTCCATTTCCATGACGGGCACGAGATAGACGATCGTCACGCCGAGATCCCTGAGATACGGCAACCGCGCCTCAATCGCCTTGAGCGTGCCTTCTGGCGTGAACGCGCGCGGCTGAACCTGGTAGATGACGCCGCGCGTGAACCAGTCGGACGACGGGCGCGCCTCCATGAGAAAGGCGCAGGATGCCACGCCCGTCAGCGACGCGGCGCACGCGAGCGCCGTTGCAATCAGCCGTGTTTTCATGTCTTACTCCTTTGGGTTTCCTTTGGTTGTTCGTTTGTCGATGCGGCGCATTCACCGCGCCACCTCGCCTTCACGCCGAACATTATACCATACCTCACGCGGACTGTATATTATGATTCCTGAATTTCTTGTTGCAACTTTTGAAATTCTGCACCGCCCCGCCGTCGGTTCGGGCGGGCGCACCCGCCCCGTCGCGGAGTTTTACCGCTGATCGCACGGAACGGGCAACGGACGAAACAGCCCGACTTTCTGTGTGTTCAGTGGTCGAAACCGCTGGGCGCGGCGAACCCTTCCTGTCCGACCGCCGTACCACCCTATGGAGAAATCAAA
>CAVAHB010000139.1:0-15080 GCA_963588415.1 Faecalibacterium sp. CAG:74 | reverse complement strand
ACACGGCGAAGGACGCGAAGATCGACCTCTCCTCGCCCGACAGCCCCTCGCTCACGACCGCGCCGACGCGCAAGGGTCTCGTCTACCGCCTGAAGGAGGGGGCGACCCTGGAGGCGATGGCGGCGGACGCGGACGGCGACTCGACCGTCGGCGACGGCAACCCCTGGATGCCGGCGATTTCGGTAAAGGGCGGCACGAGCGGCTTCTACACCATCCAAGTCGAGAAGTAGCCGCATCGCCACCACGGGGTGTTTCTACCACGGATGACACGGATTCCCGCTTCGCGGGACACGGATGGACACTGATTTTCATCCGTGACGGCGAAGCCGTATCGGCGTCATCCGTGGTCAAAATCCGAAGCCCCTAAAAAAGTGGCTGAGCCACTTGTCCCAAACGAACAATTTTATGATATAATGTGAGCCATGAGCGAGATGCATATGACAAATCGAAGGGCGATTGCCGTGCGAACGGGCGCGGACAACCGTGTAAATGATTATGCGCAATATACCCCCCCCCCCCCCAGGCGAAGGCGCGTTTTAGTCGGGTAATCGGCGCTTTTGCGGCGTTGGCGCTTCTCGGCGCTTTCGCCGCCACGGGAAAGGACTGTCCGACCTGTCCCGAAACACGCGCGAAGGACCGCGCATTCGACACGTTCCCCCTTGCGAAGATGGACTTGTCGAAGATGACTTGCGGCAGTGGGAAGGCGCGCAAGTGCCGGGCGAACGAAGGCGCACCCCTGACGCTGGGCGGCAAGACCTACGACTGCGGTGTTGGCACTCACGCGCCCAGCCGCTTCGAGGTTGCGGTCAACGGCAAGGGCCTCGCGTTTACGGCGGTCGTCGGAATCGACGGCGAGATTTCGGGCGAAGGCAGCGCCGAGTTCCTCGTCTACGGCGACGGACGGCTTCTCGCGCGTTCGGGCGTTTTGCGCAAGCGCGACGGAGGTCGTCCGCTGTTCGCCGACCTGGCGGGCGTTGAGGTCGTCGAACTCGTCGTGACGGACGGCGGCGACGGCACCTCCTGCGACCATGCCGACTGGTGCAATGCCGTGTTCCAACTGGAGAAAGGCGCGAAGCCTGACGACACGCTTGCGGGGCGGACGACGCAGCTGGGCATTCTGACGCCGCCGCCCGCCCGTGCGCCGCGCATCAACACGCCCGCCTTTCTCGGTGTGCGTCCCGGTCGGGAAATCCTGTATCGTGTGCCTGTGGTGGGCGAACAGCCGCTCACGGTGACGCTGACACCTCGGCAGGGCGAGCAACTGCCGGCGGGGCTGACGTGGAGCGCGGAGACGCGCATCCTCCGCGGCCGACTCGACAAACGCGGCGACTACGCCTTCACCGTCACGGCGGCGAATGCGTCGGGACGCACCGTGAAGGCGTTCACCATCCGCGTCGGCGAAAAAATCGCCCTGACACCGCCGATGGGGTGGAGCAGCTGGAATGCGTTCTACGACCGCGTGACCGACGGGAAGGTTCGCAAACAGGCCGATGCGCTGATTGCGACGGGGCTCGCCGACCACGGCTACCGCTATGTGAACGTCGACGACTTCTGGACGCGCAACAACGGCGAACGCGGAAAGGGACGGCCCGAACTCAACGGGCCCGAACGCGCGGCGGACGGCACGGTTCTGCCGAGCGCCGCGTTCCCCGACATGAAGGGGCTTGCCGACTACGTTCATGCGAAAGGCCTGCAAATCGGGCTTTACTCGTCGCCGGGACCCAAGACCTGCGGCGGTTGCGAAGGGTCGTATGGCCACGAACGGCAGGACGTGAAGACGTGGTGCGACTGGGGCTTCGACTACGTGAAATACGACTGGTGCAGTTATGGCGACGTTTCGTTTGCGGGAACGTACGAGGAGAAGTTGCGCCATCCCTACGAACTGATGGGCCGTCTGCTGGCCGAAGCCGACCGCGACATCGTGCTGTCGATCTGCCAGTACGGCATGGGGGAGGTCTGGAAGTGGGGCGCCGCCGTCGGCGGGCAGTGCTGGCGCACGACGGGAGACGTGTGGGACGGATGGGTCGTCGTCGCCCCCGCCATCGAGAAGCAGGCGAAGATCGGCCGCCACACGGGCCCGGGCGCGTGGAACGACCCGGACATGCTCGTTCTGAAATCCGACCACCGGAAGTGCGGGCTCACGCCGAACGAGCAGTACGCCCACGTCTCGATGTGGGCGATGGTCGCCGCACCCCTTCTGATCGGCTGCGACATGACCGCGCTGGACGACTTCACGCATGCGCTCCTGACGAACGACGAGGTCATCGACATCGACCAGGACGCACTCGGACGCGGCGCGGAAGCCGTCGGCGAGGTGAAACTCGTGCAGGTGTGGACGCGCCCGCTCGCGGACGGCGGCTGGGCCGTCGCCCTATTCAATCCGTCACGCGCCGACAAGACGGTCACGGTCGATTTCGCGGCGTTCGGCCTGCCGACGGACGGCCGCCTGCGCGACGTCTGGCGGCAGACGGATCTGCCGCCGCTGAAAGAAGGCCGTCTCGAGGCGACGGTCTTCGGTCACGCCGTCAACCTGTATCGCATTTATCCCTCGGTGCGCGGAGTCAATTCGCGGCGTTCAGAAAGAAAGGAAGCATCTATACCATGACAAGCAAACGGAAAACGTTCGACGGAAAGCCGTGTGCGGGAGATCCGCACGTGCGGTTTGAGGGAAAAGCAAGGTTGTTGGCGCGGGCATCGGCGGTTCTGCTGTTCGCAATCGTCGGGTGCAAGACGTCCGTGCCGTCCGAGACGATCCGCGTCGGCTCCTACAACATCCGCTTTTCGGGCGACTGGGCCAAGAAGACGGACGGCGAGAACTTCTGGGACCTGCGCAAGGTAGACCTTGTGGCGCTCGTGAAGAGGCTGGACTTGGATGCGTTCGGACTTCAGGAGGTCTGCCCCGACCAGGCGGCGTACCTGCGCGAGCAGTTGCCCGACTATGCGTTCGTCGGCGACCACCGCGGCGCAGACCGGAAGTCGGACGAGGCATCGCCGGTCTTCTACCGCACGAGCCGCTTCGAGGCGGAGAAGTCGGGCACGTTCTGGCTGTCCGAGACGCCCGACGTACCCGGGCGCAAGGGCTGGGGCGCGGCCTGCCCCCGCGTCTGCTCGTACCTGGTTCTCCGCGAAAAGGCGACGGGACGCCGTTTCTGCTTCGCGAACACGCACACGGACCACGTCTCCGAACTGGCGCGCGAAAAAGGTATGCTACTCGTCATCTCGCGCATGCGGGAGTTTGGGAAGGACGCGCCGATCGTCTTCACGGGCGACCACAACTGCCGCTACGGCGACAAGCCTGCGGTTGCGGTGCGGCAGGTGCTGAAGGACGCACGGGACATTGCCGAGAAGACGTCCGGACCGCACAACACGTATCAGGGCTTCGGCAAGTACAAGGACGGCCCGATTGTCGAGAACGGCAAGCGGTACGATGACTACTGCATTGACTACATCTACGTCTCGGACGGTACGCGCGTCCTGGACTTCACGACGCATGACGATTTCCGTCCCGGCACTCGGCTGTATCCGAGCGACCACTTCCCCGTCACCGCGACCATTGAGCTGCCGAGGTGACGAATCGGCTGAATCTAAAAACGATTTGATTTTCAACACAAACAAATGAAAGGAAAATGAAAATGAGAAAACTTACGCTGACACTGCTGTTCGTCGGAATCTTCGCCGGCGTTGGAAACGCGGCGAAAGCCGCCGCCGACTGGGGGCTGTACCCGATTAACGAAAAGGCGGCGACCTACCGGCTGGAGTCGCTCGACAAGCAGTCGTTCCGACTGTCCGCGACGCGGAAGGACGCGCCCGGCAAGACGATGGGTCTTGCGATAACCGACATCAACCGCAGCACGTGGACGCACGACAAGGTCGTCTTCTCCGTGCGCAGCCTCGACGGACGGGCGGTCGGCCTGAGCGTGGCGGTCAGCTATGCGGACGGCGACAAGACGCCTATGAAGAACTCGCGCTGGATGACCGTCTCCGGACGCAACTGGACGGATGTCATTCTCGCGCTCGACAACGACTACGGTCTCGGCGACCGCGCCATCCAGATCCGGCAGGTGAAAATCTTGATTGGCGCGACCGATTTTCCCGTCGGCGCATCGGGCGGCATCGAAGTCGCGGGCTTCCGCGTGTGCGGCCCAAACGAAGTCAGCAAGTCCGTCGCCTACCGCGACGATGACGTCTTCGTCGCCGTGCCGGCGAAGGCGACGCCCGCCCCCGCCGTCCGCCCGGACGCGCTGAAGGTCTTCTTCGCCTTCGACAACGAGGATGTCAACCCGTCGCGTTCGCGGGCGAAGAAGGGTCTGTGGGACGAGCAGCAGTACGGGGGCTTTCGCGAAATCCTGCTGGAGCGGACGGACGGCGCGGCGGTCGTGACGACAAACCTCGACGAGGCGGGAGCGATCGTCTACACCACCTGCCGGACGTGTCCCGGGCTTGCCAAGCGGATCGCCGCGCTCGTGACCGAGGGCGGCGTGCCGCTCTACGTGACGAGCGAGGTGATGGACCCGGAGATCGAGGCCCTTCTCCCGTGCGTCGTCGGGAAGGGCCCGCTCGAAGACCTGCCGCCGCGCCACCGCGTCGTGCCGGCGGATTCCCGTCATCCGCTGGCGCGGGCGGGCGGCTACAGCGAGGCGACGTTCCCGGCGTTCCGCAGCGTCCGGGCGAAGGACGCGGGAACCGTCCTCTTCCGCTACGACGGCGGGCCGGACGCCGTGGTCGAGGGTCGCGCCGGCAAGGGCCGCGTCCTCTACTCGTCCCTCGGTCTCGGCACGTCCTTCGTGCCGGGCAAGGAGGCTCGAGACGCATTCTTCCTGCGTCTGCTCGGCCATCTCACGGATCGTGCGTTCCCCGAACGCGAGCGTCCGCGCAAGAAACCGTCCTTCTTCGGCGGCTGGTACGAGGGCAATGACGGGTTCGGCCACTTCGGCTGGGAAGTCGGCAACGGTTTCCTCGTCGAGAATACGTCCAGCCGCCTGGAAGTGTCGCTCGGCAACGTCCAGTACTGCTTCGCCGCGCCGCGCGCCGACGACCGGCCGCGCAAGACGACGCTCGCCGTCGACCGCATCAATCCGCTCGCCGTCGGCGGCGTCCTGACGACGGATGGCGTCAAGACGATGCGCTACGACGGCTCGATGGCCTATCCGGGTCTCCGCTGGGAGGTCTTCCTGCCGACCGTCGAACTTCACCTCAAGAACACGCTTTCCTATGCGGCCTACCGCTCGAAGCGGGGCTACAAGACCGTCGCGGTCTGCGAGGGCGAGACGATCGACCCCAAGGACTTCGCCGAGCCGTGGCTGCTCCTCTGGAACGCGACGGACGCGGATTCGCCGCTTCTCCTCGTCTTCGGGTCTGTCTTCGGCAAGGTCGAGGCGATGCGCGGCGCACGCGGCGTGTACGGACTGCGCCTCACGGCGGCGAAGTCCGGCGGCGTCGGCGTGGTCGTGCCGACGTGGATCTGGGGTTCGGCCAAGGCCGACACGCGGGACTGGGCGAAGGGGCTTCCCGGCGAGGCGATCCGGCGCGTCAGGGAATGGTATCCGCGCGCGTTCACGTATCCCGTCGCCCAGCGCGAGCGCTTCCGCCTGAACGAGAAGGCGGGGATGGTCGAGATCCGCGACGACTTCGAGCATCTTGAGACGAAGGACGCCTTCAAGACGCCGAAGCGTCCCTACGCGGCGATTCCGCCGGTCGCCGCGTCGCTCGGTGCGAAAGGGCCGGACTGGTTCCGCGCCGAGGCGGACGCGCATCGCACGTCGCTCGTCACGCGCTACGGGCCGCTGCTCGTCGCCGACGGGCAGGATCGCGTCGAGTGGGCGATCCGCATCCCCCGGCAGGATCTCTCGACGCTGCCGCACGCGAGCGGATTCGAGAAGTACGACGCGCTCTTCAACTCGCAGTTCGCCGACGCGGTGAACTTCACCTGCGGCGGCGGGGTGCGGGTCGACTGGTACACCGACCGCAGGGGCTGCAAGGCCGACCCGAAGGACGATGCGGACGGTGCGTCGCTGCACAACGGGTCGTGCAACCTCAACATGCACGGGTCGCTCCTGGGCATGAGCCGCAACACGCCGAACCCCTACGGCTACACCGAGGAGAACCGCCGCCTCATCCGGCGCCGTCTCTCGTGGCGTCTGCTGGAGCCGCTGGAGGACATCTACTTCAAGGCCGTCTGCCGCTACCGCCGCGAGCCGTTCAGCGGCCGGCGCTACACAATCTACATGAACTCGCCGCGCAACATCTCGACGGTCTACGAACCGGCGACGTTCGGTTCGCGCATCATCTACGGCGACTCGAACGAGACCGTGCGCATGATCGTGATGTGCCTCCAGAAACTCGCCGACCAGTTCGGCCAGCCCGACGTCGTGAAGGCCAACTGGGACACGATCTCGCGCGAGGTCGTCAGCTACGTCTACGCGATCGACAGCTGGGCGTATCTCTGCTCGGGCTGCCTCGAATGGGGCGGCCCCGGCACGGTCGACATGCTCAACAGCGAGGTCGGCTGCATGATGGAGTACGCTCGCCTCGCCCAGATCGCAGGCGACAAGGCCGAGTACGCGCAGGCGATCTACCGCGCCGCGCGCCGGGCGTGTCCGACGGCGGCTCGCTTCGTCATGCAGGACTACTACGGCGACAACGGACTCGCCGACCGCAAGACGCTAGGCCTCTGCCTCGGCTTCTCCGAGGACGCGAGCGGCGCCTCGTTCCGCTCCCTCGACCGCACGCGCGTCTGGGACTGCGAAATCTTCGACATGTCGGAGGGCATTCCGAACGCGCTCGTCGCAATCTACCGGGACTGGGGCGTCGGCCAGCTCCAGCGCGAGTACATCCCCTACGTGCTGCGCGCGACCGAGAAGGAGGATCTGCGCTACACGGTCTTGGCCGGCGCCGGCATCGTCGGCGGCTGCACGAACGAGCGGCTGAAGGAAAAACTGGACGAGATCGTCGGCTACGAGAAGCTCAACAAGTGGCTGCGCACCGACTGGCCGGGCATGGACACGTGCAGCTACGTCGAGTACGTCTATCACCGCCTCACCGATTCGCCGGTCGTCACCGACTGCCGGGGCGTCAACCTGCACGACGCGCAGTACGACGTGAAGACGCGGACGCTGACGCTCGACTTCACGCCCGTCACGAAGGACGCCGCGCTTGCGGTCAACGGCGTGCCGCTTGCGGAACTCGTCGTCGGGAGGCGCGAGACGCGCAAATACGTCACGCCCGCCGACGGCAAGCCCCTCATGATTTCTCCCTCAAACAAATGAAAGGAGAACGGAAAATGAGAACGACGCTCATTTGCAAGTCATTTGCGCTGACTGCGCTTGTCCTGACGGCTGTCGGCGGCGCTCGGGCCGCGACGCCGACGACGGCCGTCGCGTTCCGGTTCGACGACAACCACGCGCCTGACGACTGGAGCGCCGTCGCGGCGGCGTTCAAGGCCGAAAACGTACGATGCTCGTTTGCCGTGGTCAGCGGCGGACTTTCGGACGAGCAGGGCGCGTGCCTCAAGGCGCTTTCGGACGACGGGTTCGAGATCATGGACCACACCGCCTCGCACGCCGTCTACGTCGCGCAATGGCTGAAGGACGCGGACTACGCGGCGGCGTATGCGGCCATGGACAAAGGCGCGGCGTGGTTCGCCACCGCCAAGGCGTCCGCGCGGAAGGTCTGGTTCAAGCCCGAGATCGATTTCGCGCACGCGAAGAACGTCCGCTTCACGGGCCGTGTCGCGGGCGGGACGCTTTACTGCGACGACAAGGCCGACGCCGCACGGCTGACGTTCTCGAAGAAGGTCTGGATTCCGTCGAAAGCGGCGCTCTTCGGCGTCGTCTCGGTCGGGTCGGACGGCGGGCGCAAGCTGCGCGAGTTCTACGGCGAGACCGACCAGACGTTCGACCTCGCGGACGAGCAGATGGTGCTCGTCGACCAGATCGCGATTCAGCCCGCGCCGGAAGTCCTGCGCATTCAGGCGCGAGCGACGCGGACGAACTTCGCGGCTTTCGGCCTGCCCGCGCCGAAGACGTGGATTCAGCCCGGCGGCTGGGAGGCGTTTGTGGACGCGAACCGCCTGAAGGCCGTCTACGGCGGCGAGTTCGGCTACACGGGCGCGGACTGCGTGATGCCGAAGGAACGGTGCTGGTACGCGACGGACGACGACACGCCGGCGGAACTCGTGCCGTGGATGCAGCGTCCGAGTTTCTTCTACTTCGACGAGGGCGCGACGTGCGAAGAGGTCATTGCGCAGATTCAAAAAGCGCAGTCGCTCGGCAAGCCGCTCGTCTTCATCAGCCACATGTCGTGGAGCAAGGTTGGCGGACGCGAGGCGTGGATCGGCCTGACGCGCCGCGTGCTCCGGTGGATGAAAGGCGAGAACGTGCCCGCGATGACCGAAGCGACGATGACGCAGACGTTCTACGGCGATGCGGCGGCAAGCGTTTCCGCGGCAAACCCCTCATGACCTGTCCAGCAAACAAACAAAAGGAGCAAAAAATGAAAACGACGCTCATTCGTAAGTCATTTGCGCGTGTTGCGCTTGTCCTGACGGCCGTCGCCGGCGCTTGGGCTGCGGCTCCGACGACGGCCGTCGCGGCGGACGCCACGGCGGTTCGCGTAACGGACGGCGAGAGGGAGTTCACGGAAAGCGGCGGGACGTTCCTCACGACCGGCGACCTGGAGCTCTCGGCCGCGCGGCTGACGTATCGTCCGGCGGGCGGCTCCGGAACGGCCGACCTCGCGCGTGAAGGGACGCTCACCTACGGCGGCGACGCGAACGTCGCGGCGGAAGGCTCGGCGGTGACGCTCCGTCTCGGTGCGCTCGCGCGGTCGGCGCAGGGCGGCACGCTGGCGTTGCAGACGTCCGCCGGACTGGACGCGCTGGGCGACGGCGTGCGGTTTGAGGCGAACGGCTTCGCGGACGGCGAGCAGCTTCCGGCGACCGTCGTCGGCGCCTACGTCTCGACCTCCTCCAGCCCCCAGAACGACATCCGCTTCCTCACCCAGTCGGCGGATCGCGGACTCGTACCCGTGACGTTCACGGACGGGCTGGAGGGCGGCGAGACGTCGAACGCCCGCCTGACGTCCGCCACGACGCTCGCGGAAGAGAGGAAAGTCCGTTCGCTGACCGTCGACGGCGGTCAGCTTGACATGTCCGGGGGCGGCAAGCTGACGGTCGGGGACGGGACGAATCCCGGCGGCGTCATCGTCCGGTGTCCGCTTGCGACGACGGGCAGCCAGCACCTTTCGGCGACGACGGGCGGCGAAATCGATTTCGGCGCGGAGGGCGTCGTCTGGGCGACGGCGGCCAACGGGGAGATGTGGGTCGGGTTCGACGGCACCAAGCTGACGAGCGTCGGAAGCATGACGTTCGCCGGGCGCGCGGGCAGCGAAGCGTGGAAGACGATGTTTCGTCCGAAGAAGGAGAACGTGAACTGGACGGGCGCGACCTTCGTCGAGGACTGCACGCTCATGCTGTACGGCGAGGAAACCAAGGACATCCTGTCTGCCGGGCAGGACGTCTACGTGCGCGGCAATTCCGAATACGGCGCCTGCCTGTGGCTGCTGTCCTCGCCTTGCACGTTTGACGGGCACATGCATTTCACGGGACCGGGCGTCTGGGGGCGGATGAGCCGCGAGACGACGCCGTCGGGCGATCCGTCGAAGATGGTCTCGTTCATGGCGGAGGGCAGCGGCTGGCGTGACTTCAACGGCCCCGTGACGATCGAGAACGAGGTGCGGTTCATGGGCGACACCAAATGGAGCGGCGCGAAGTTCAACAACACGATTGACGGTAGCGGCTCCCTGATCTTCCCGTATACGGGGCAGTTCTGGCTGAACGCCGCCAACACCTACGCGGGCGTGACGGAAATCCACACGAACGCGACCGTCCACGTCTGCAGCGCGGGCACGCTGGGCCGGGGCGAAGTGCGGACGTGGCGCGGCGGCACGCTGTCGTTCGAGAATCGCGGCGCGTACGGGGCGGACAACGTCTTCACCGGCACGGGCTCGCTTAACGTCACGGGGACGCAGATCGTCTTCTCGAACGAGGTCTCGTTCGGCGAAACGACGCTGGCGGCGGGCTCGTCGCTGGTCCTGGGCGGCGTCTCCAACGACCTCGGGCGGCTCGTGCTGCCCGCCGGCGCGAAGATCACGGCGCTGGCCGGACGCGCGGCCGTCGTCTCGTTCACCGTCGAAGCGGACGGCGATGTTGCCGGGACGATCGAGGGCGGCGAGGGCGCGCTGACGGTCGTCAAGCGCGGCGCGGGTGCGCTGACGGTCGGGAGCGACGCGCTCGCAGGGCTGGCGATCGAGGAGGGGACGGTGCGGTTCTTCAACCCCTTGGCGGGCGACGGCCTGTCGTGGTGGCTGGACGCCTCGCGCTCGGACACGCTGACCGTTGAGGACGGGACGGTGACGCGCTGGGTCTCGTGCGGAAAGGACGCCACCGCGTTCACGACGGCGCACGGCCTGCCGGGGCCTACGCGGACGCGGACGCTCGCGGGGAAGGACGTCGTTTCGTTCGACATCACCCAGAACCAGCGGCTCGTCGCGACGGCCTCTTCCGTCAACCGTACGGTGTTCGTCGTTGACGTGCCGCGCAATCTCGCCAGCTGCAGCGGCCTCTTCGGCATTGACTGGCAGGACGTCGGCCAGCGCTACGAACCTTGGGTGGAGCTGGCCACGTGGTCGTGGCGGGCGAGCAGCGCCACGTTCGCGCAGGGCAACTACATTTATATCGACGGCGAACGGTTTGACAAAGATCACGCGCTGAGCGGCCACTCGCTGATCAAGGACGTCACGCAGGTCCTGACGTCCGAGCATGCCAACGACAACTACCCCAGCGTGGCCACGTTCACGCCGTCCATCGGCGGCTACTATGCCGAAAACGACGTCGCCTCGCGCAGCTTCGACGGCGACATCGCCGAAATGATGTCCTTCGACCGCATCCTGAGCGCGACGGAACGGGAGATGGTCGAGGACTATCTCGCGAAGAAATGGAAGGGGGCGACCCTCCACGGTGCGACGCCGTTCGACCAAGGCTTGAGGATCACGTTCGCGGAGGGCGCGATGCTGGACCTGAACGGCTTGTCGGGCACGATTGAGGAACTGGCCGGACGCGGCACGCTGGTCAATACGTCCGACGGTCAGTCCCGGCTGGTGGTGAAGAGCGGCAAGACGTTCAAGGGCAAGACCGACGGGGATGTCGATCTCGTCCTGCGTGGCCTGGGACTGGTCATCATCATCCGATGAAATGAGGCGGGCGGAAATGGAAATGAAACGTGTCGTGATGGTGGGCGTCTGCCTCGGGTTGCTTCTGTCGGCGGATGCGCAACCGGAGGGCGAAAAGCCGATGTCCGTGCGCGGGCCGCACGTGGAAAACGTCGCCGTTGACGTCGGGACGGCGGAGTCCGGCGTCTTGCGCGTCTTTCCGAAAGACGAAGCCTGGTGGTGGGCGCGGCGCGAGAAAAAGGCGCACGCGATTGCGGCGTTGCGCGGCGGGACGGTCGATCTCGTGCTGCTCGGCGATTCCATCACGCAGGGCTGGGACGGCCAGCCCGCGCTGGAGCGCCTGAGGAAGCCCCGGACGGTCCTGACGCTCGGCTACAACGGCGACACGGTCGGCAATCTCATCTGGCGTTGTCTCCGGGGCGAGCTGGACGGCTATCGCGCGCGAAACGTCCTCGTGCTGATCGGCACGAACGACCTCGGCGGCGGCAACGCCGAACCGAAGGACGTGCTGGTCGCCGTCCGGAGGCTCGTCTCGCTGATCCGGGACAAGCAGCCGAGCGCGCGGATTCACCTGCTGGCCGTGCTGCCGCGTGACGTCGGCGAAAAGGAGACGCCGCGCCTCTGGCCGAACCGCATTTCCGCGTACAACCGTCTGCTGAAGGGGCTGGCGGACGGGCGGCGCGTCTTCTTCCACGACATCGGCGCGCGGTTCCTGGATGCGGCGGGCCGGCTGAACGCCGCGCTCTTCTGGGACCGCCTGCACCCGAACCCGGCCGGCTACGACGTCTGGGCGGAGGAGATCGAGCGGATGGATCTTTCCGATTTGCCAAACTGAACCTAAAAACCAACTGCCGTTTTTGGACTGATCGGACGGGCGGCGGCCCGATGCGGCGCACCAGTACTAAGGTGTACAGGAAAGCCCACCCAACCCCCTTGCGGGATTCGCCCGGATTTGGTATATTATGCGCCGTCCTGCGACTGTCTGAGGAGGTTATCCCTGCCGCGGGCGTCCGTTTTGAACGGGCGGTTGGCGTCTTCGGGTGAAGACCGTCGGCGGGGAAGTCAAAACTTCCCGGTTTGCAGAATAACTGAAGGTAAAAGAAGAAAAATGAACATCGACAAGGCCGCCATCAAGAACGAATTCCAGCGTCACGACCGCGATACCGGTTCGAGCGAAGTGCAGATTGCGCTCCTCACGAAGGAAATCGAGAAGCTTACCGAGCACCTGAAGGCGAACAAGAAGGATCATTCCAGCCGCTACGGGCTTCTGCGCAAGGTGCAGAACCGCCGCAACCTGCTCGACTACTACAAGCGCGAGAACGAGGCGGGCTACCGCGAGCTGATCAAGAAGCTCGGCATCCGCCGCTAAGCGACTTACAAACAGAAACGAAAATAATGGAAAATACAAAGCAGTTCAGGGTCGACATCGCGGGGACGGACCTCGTGATCGAGACCGGGCTTCTGGCGCAGCAGGCCGCCGGGGCCGTCACCGTCAGTTACGGTGACAACACCGTCTTCACGGCGGTGACGAATACGGATAAGCCGCGGGAGGGCATCGACTTCTTCCCGCTGCAGTGCGAATACCGCGAGAAGTTCTACGCCGCTGGCAAGTTCCCGGGCGGCTTCTTCAAGCGCGAGGCGCGTCCGACGAGCAAGGAAATCCTGACGGCGCGCATGTGCGACCGCCCGATTCGCCCGCTCTTCCCGGACGGATACTACAACGACGTGCAGGTGAACTCGACGCTCATCCAGTGCGACGGGACGCGCGAGGCGGACTTCCTCGCGGTGAATGCGGCTTCGGCGGCGCTCCACATCAGCGAGATTCCGTTCATGGGTCCGATCGGCTGCGTGCGCATCGGCCGCATCGACGGCCAGTGGATCATCAACCCGACCCACGAGCAGAAGGCGAAGAGCGATATCGACCTCCTCTACGCCGGCATTCGCGGCAAGTTCCTCATGATGGAAGGTTCCGCGTCCGAAATCAGCGACGAGGACTTCATCGCCGCGCTCAAGCGCGCCCACGAGGAAGTCGAGAAGATCATCGATCTCCAGATTGAGATGCGCCGCGCGCTCGGCAAGCCCGACAAGGTGATTGCCGACGTCCCCCAGCCGGCGGACAAGATGGACTTCATGCGCAAGGAGGGCGGCGAAGCCCTCGCGGCGGCACTGCTCATCAAGGGCAAACTGGAGCGTCAGGGCAAGGTTTCGGCAATCAAGGAAGACCTCCTCAGGAAGGTCGCCGCGAAATGGCCCGAAGTCGATGCGGTCGGCTTCGTGCACCTCTTCGACGCGCTCGAGATCGAGACCGTCCGCAGGAACGTGCTCGTGCACGGCAAGCGCATCGACGGCCGCGCCCAGCACGAGATTCGCCCGCTTTCCGCGCAGGTCGGCGTTCTGCCGCGCCTCCACGGTTCGGCGATCTTCTCGCGTGGCGAAACCCAGTCGTTCGCCACGGTGACGCTCGGCACGAAGAAGGATGCGCAGGAACTCGACTCGGTCACGGGCGGCGACCCCTCGAAGCGGTTCATGCTGCACTACAACTTCCCGCCGTATTGCACGGGCGAAGTCGGCCGCCTCGGTTCGACCGGTCGCCGCGAAATCGGCCACGGCGCACTCGCCGAGCGTTCGATCGCCGAGGTTCTCCCCGACGACTTCCCCTATTCGATTCGCGTGGTCTCCGAGATCATGGGCTCGAACGGCTCCTCGTCGATGGCCTCGATCTGCAACGGCTGCCTCGCCCTCATGGATGCGGGCGTCCCGTTGAAGCGGACCGTTGCCGGCATTTCGATCGGCCTTTTCACGAACGACGACCAGTCGCAGAAGGTGCTCGTCACCGACATCCTCGGCGCGGAGGACCACTGCGGCGACATGGACTTCAAGGTCGGCGGAACGCGCAAGGGCATCACGGGCTTCCAGGTCGATCTGAAACTCCGCGGGCTGACGTGGGATCTCGTCGAGGGCGCCGTCAAGGCCGCCCACGACGCCCGCCTGAAGATCATCGACTTCATGGAAAGCGTCATCCCCGCGCCCCGCGCCGAACTCAACAAGTACGCGCCGCGGATCGAGGAAATGCAGATCCCCGTGGACAAGATTGGCGCGCTCATCGGGCCGGGCGGCTCGAACATCCGCGCCATCGTCGAGACGACGGGTGCGCAGATTGATATCGACGACGACGGCAAGGTCGCGATTTTCGCCACCTCCCGCGAGTCGATGGAAGCCGCGAAGAAGCAGGTCTCCGCCGTGACGGCGGTCGCCGAACCCGGCAAGATCTACGAGGGAACCGTGACGGGCGTGAAGGAGTTCGGCGCATTCGTCGAGATCCTCCCCGGCCTGGACGGACTCTGCCACATCTCCGAACTGAGCGACAGGCGCGTCCCGAGCGTGGACGCCGTCTGCAAGGTCGGCGACAAGATGATGGTGAAGTGCCTCGACGTGGATGAGCGCGGGCGCGTGAAACTGAGCCGCAGGGCGGCGATGGCCGAACTGGACGCGAAGGCGTAAGATTCGGGCGAAAGTGAAAGGGGGCGCGGCAGTTCTGCCGCGCCCTTTTTTTGCGACCAACCTCCGGCGGGGCCCCGTCAGTTGATTTCTACCACAGAACACACAGAAGCCGCTTCGCGGCACACTGAAAACACTGAAAGTCGGCCTGACCTCCCTCCGACGGCAAGTTCAGTGTGTTCTGTGTCGGCCGAAGGCCGTTCAGTGTGTTCAGTGGTGAAATCCGGGCCGCAACCGCGTTCGTGATGTCCGTACCGAAGCCGCCGCGCCGCCGCTCTATATAAGGTGTACGGGAAAGTCCCCGTCTGGCCCCCTCGGGGAGCGCGGCGAAACCCCTCAGGGAGCGTTGGAGTTGT
>CAVAHB010000138.1:0-12223 GCA_963588415.1 Faecalibacterium sp. CAG:74 | reverse complement strand
GTTTCCCTTTCGACAATGAAGCTTAGCCCCCACTGTCTCACTGCCGGGTATGCAACCGGCTCGGTCTTCGGAGTTTGACGGACTTCGGCATCCCGGTGGGGACCCTAGATCGATCAGTGCTCTACACCCGAGCGGAGTGTTGCCCGACGCTGCCCCTAAAGGCATTTCGGAGAGAACCAGCTATCACCCGGCTTGATAAGTCTTTCGCTCCTATCCTCGGCTCGTCGAAGACCTTTTCAACGGTCACTCGTTCGCGCCTCCACCCCCCGTTACGGGGGCTTCACGCTGTCCAAGGATAGCTCGCACGGGCTTCGGGTCCACCGCGGCCGACTGGGTTTCGCCCCGTTCGGACTCGCTTTCGCTCCGGCTCCCCTCTCGGTTAGCCTCGCCGGTCGCGGTGACTCGCGGACTCATTATGCAAAAGGCAAACGGTCGCGTCCCTGGGGACGCTCCCATAGCTTGTGGACGCACGATTTCAGGTCTGTTTCACTCCGCCTGCGGCGGTTCTTTTCGCCTTTCCCTCGCGGTACTCGTTCGCTATCGGTCATCGGCTAGTGTTTAGCCTTGGAGGGTGGTCCCCCCTGCTTCGGGCGGCGTTTCACGTGCGCCGCCCTACTCGGGATCCCGGTGGGCTCGGTTGGGCTTTCGGCTAAGGGGCTGTCACCCGCTGCGGCCGGACCTTCCAGTCCGTTCGCCTAGCCTTCCCGATGCCGTGTCCCGGTCCCTCAACCCCGGGGGACGTGTCCCCCGGTTTGGGCTCCCGCGCTTTCGCTCGCCGCTACTCGCGCGATCTCGCTTTGATTTCCTTTCCTGCGGGTACTGAGATGTTTCACTTCCCCGCGTGTGGCCCCGGGGGGGCTATGTGTTCGCCCCCCCGGCGGCGGCCAGCGACGGCCGCCGGGTTCCCCCATTCGGATACCCCCGGATCTGTGCCTGTTGGCGGCTCCCCGGGGCTTTTCGCAGTCTTCCGCGTCCTTCGTCGCCTGCCGATGCCAAGGCATCCGTCGTGCGCCCGTATACGCTTAGCAAGATTTCTTCCTCGCTATCTCGTTACGTTGTAATTCTCCTTAATTCCACAAACTGCCGACTGTCAAAGAACATCATCCGCCGTGCTGAGATTTCACTCTCATTCGGGGCTTCAAACCCTTCGTGGCGAACGGGTGCATAGTATAGCACAAATGCCTGATGCCGCGCAACGGGGAATGTAAGAAAAACGCAAAAAAGTTTCATACCCTGCAAAAAACACAATAAACCAACTCTTTTTGCGCCACCATTCCAAGGGCTTTCTTCGGGACAGACTATGCCCTCACGCCATCCTGACCCCTGAAGAGGGTGCTGAACTGTGAAAATCGTGCGCTCGCCGTGCACAATTCCACGGCATCGCGCCACTTTGGGGAGTTCTAGGCACGCATCCTCAGAATGCCATTCACCGTTAGAGGCTCTTTATCACCTGCTGGGCGGCGCGGACGGTGTTTCCCTCGCAGTCCAGAACGCCCGCGAACTCAGGAATGACGGAGGAAGCACCCGGCACAGACCGCAGACGGAAAAGGAGAATGTACCGACGGTAATTGCGATTCGGGATGAAGGTTGCGGATGGCGCGGCATCAAGCCCCGCCTTCGCATTCCCGATGATTGTCGCGTTGTCGCCCAGTCCGAAGGCAATGAGAGGCCCGCCCGTCAGCGCGACATCCTCCTTCGCCTCTGAATCGGAATATTCCGCATCGGTTTCATACCGCGCAATCAGGTTCTGTCCGTACGCGCGGTAGATGGCGCGCCCTCGGTTGGTCTTCGGGTTAATCGCGGCGACATACATTTCGTTCGTCACGCCCCTGACGATGCAGGCGGACTGCTCGGGGTCGAGTCCGTTCGTTTCGGTCGGGATGCTGCCGTCGTCACCCGCGCCGTAAACCCGGTAAGGCGTGAGCGCGGCTTCGTCGGACGGGTTGGCGTAAAGGTTGTGAAAGAGGAGGTGCTTCAATCCGAGGCGGAAGATGAACCCGTCCGCTTCGGCTTTGTTGAGCGAGTAGTAGCAGAGGACATCCATCAGCATCGTGGAAATGCCCCGATTGCGTTCGGCGATTCGGTCGGGGGCTGGCACTCCCTGATCCGTCGGGCCGAGATAGAATCCGCCCGACGGAAGGTTCGTGACGATTGTCGCGCCGAAGCCGTCCCCCGCACCGCGCTCGACGCCGCCAACCTTCGCCCCAAACAAGGCGTCCAGCCGATTGAGGCGATTTCCCTCCATTGAAAGGAATCCCTCAACGCCGCGCTCGACCGCCTTCTGGTTGGCGATGGAAACCTTGCGCGCCGAGGACTCCTTCAGCCCGCCGACCTTGTTGACGGCAAGGGTCGAGATGATTGCAATGATGGCGATGACCATCAGGAGCTCAATGAGCGTGAATGCCTTCTTCATTTGTCAGTCCTTTCAATGGTTGGAGTTATTTCACAATGTTGCCCAAGTCATCGAGAAGGGTGTGGTCGGGTGCGGGGTCGTCGTCCTTCTTGAAGATGCCCAGGCTGTCGCGTCCGTCTGCGGCAGGATGTGCCGAGAGGGCCTTCATAAGTTCCGCCGAGATGCGCCCACCCTCGTAGGGCGTGGAGATGACGTGCGGCTTGATGAGGACGACGAGTTCCGTGCGCTGCTTGCCCTTCTCCGTGCCGCGAAAAAGCCATCCGAGGAGCGGAATCGAGCCGAGGAAGGGCGTTCGCGTGTAGATTTCCTTTTCGGTTTCACGGATGAGTCCGCCCGCCATTACCGTCATGCCGTCCTTCGCGACGAACGTACCCGTGAGCGAACGGGAGTAGACGACATCGACGGCAGTCTGCGCAACCGGCTCGACGCTCCCCGACGTGTAAATCGGAATCTTGCCACCGTTCTCCTGAACTTCGGAGTTCTCCTGAAGGAGACGGAGCGTGACGGTCTTGTCGGAGTTGATGTTTGGCGTAATGAGGAGCATCGTCCCAACGTCCTGATATTCAAATTCGGTCGCGGGGGCCGTCACGGTCTGGCGTTCGCCGATTACGACCTGACCGGAAATGCCCTTTACAATCGGATGCTCGTGTCCATCGAAGATGCGCGAGACCTCGTTGTTCGCGACTAGCAGGGTCGGGGTCGCGAGCGTCTTCACCTTGCCGTCCTTCTGAAGGAGTTGGATGCGGGCGGCGATATTGCGGCTCACGACCTGGAAGCTCATCGCCCCCGCCAGCGTCGGGTCGGCCGCGACGGGTGAGAAACCGGGGAAGCCCGCCACCACATTGTTCACCGGATATATTGCATTTCCGTCCGCATCCGTCCCCGAAACGTTCAGACTCTTCTCGCGGTTGAAACTGTAACTGAACTCCGCCTCGTAGTCGTCGGTAATGTCGAGTTCGAGGACTTTTACCTCCATAAGAACCATCGGCGTCGGCACGTCGAGTTTCTTCACGAGTCGACGAATCTCGTCCATCACCCGCACATCGCTCGTACGCACGACGAGCATATTGTTCTTGCGCGAAAGGGTCACAAAGATGTTTGCCGAGCCGGGATGGGAGGAGCCGTAGACCTCCTCAAACTCGTTCGTCGCACCATTCTGATAGGCGGCTTCCAAACGTTTCGCGTCCGCCGTTGAGAGAATGTTGTTCAGGGAATTGAAGCGGCGGCGCGAACGCGGATTGATCTGGTCCCACTGGGAGAGACGCGAGAACGCATTGCCGCGGCTGAACGAGAATGTCCCCGAACCCGAGCGCGAGCTCGTAGTGGAAGCCCGCGTCGTATTCATTTCAAGAAACTGCGAACCGCCGTTCTCATCCAGTACGCGAAAGCGACGGAAGCGGCGCGAAAGGTCGTTCTCGTCGTCCTCATCCATCTCCTCTTCTCCGAGCGAAAGAAGCGTACGGTCGGGATAGAGGCCGTAGATAACGCTTGCGACTTCGATGACATTCGGATAGAGAAGCGTGAAAGTCTCGGTCGCCTCTTCGCGGAAGGAAGTAAGGTTGTCGTTGTATTCCTGCATCGTCGTGATGCGGATGATGTTTCCGTTCGGTTCGCGGCGAAACCACAGTCCCGTAGCACGACAAATCTCCTCGACCGCCGCATCCGCCGAGACGTTGCGTAGGAAGATCGAAACGGTCTTGTTGGCGGTTGCGTCGGAGGAGGAAATGTTCACACCCGTCTGGTCTGCGACGAGGCGCATCAGAAGCCCAATCGGTACGGATTCACACTCAAGGTAGCGAATCAGTTCGTCTAGTGCATTCGTCGGTGCGGCAAGTGGAAGATAAGAACCCGAAAGGAAAAGTCCGTCCGTACCCGGCGAAGTCGCGAGTTCAACACCCCGCACCGTGACAGACCGAATGCCGACATCAACCCGAACGCCTTCGACGACGGCCTGCACCACGCTCCCTGCACGGACGATTGCCGCGTGAGCGGGGTCGCGCCCGACGAGGGCCACGCCGTTCTCCGAACAACCGACGGCAAGTGCGTGGAGTTTCAGTTCCGCCGCGTCGGCAAGGTGCTGTTTCAGGCGGTCGGCCATTGCCGCCGTCGGAACCGTCGGGTCGTCATTTGCCGCGCCGAAGACTATGCCTTGTACAAGGAGCAGTATTGCCCCGACTGCACTCACTTTCATCAACGTTCGTTTCATTTCATCTTTCCTTTCATCTTCCGCCGTCCGTCAATTCGTCCCCGCCATGGCAAAGAGCGCCATGAAGAAGGCCACATACACGAAGCCGACGATTCCACCCGTGATGCAGATTGTCACGGGTTCAATGAGCATTCCAAACCGCTTCACGGCAAGGGAGAGGAGCATTTCGTGAAAGTGCGCCGTCTCGCCGAAGATTTCTGGGAGCGTGCCCGTCACTTCCCCGACGGCGGCCATCCGCCGAAGCATCGGCGTGAACTCAACTGCCGGGCGCAGGCTCTCCGCCAGAGACCGTCCCTTCATCACGCCGTCGTGGGCGTTGCGGACGCGCCGCCTGAATCGGCGGTTCGCCATCAGTCGGGTTGCCGTCGCGAGCGCATCGAGGAGGGTGATGCCCGATTCCGTCATCATCTGCATGGAGCGGGCGAAGAGCGCCGTACCCGCAAGTCGCAGAATGCGCCCCGTAATCGGCAGACGGAGAAGAAAGGTGTCCTCCAGTTCCCGTCCGCCCTCGTGAAGACCCACGGCAATCCACGCCACGACAATTCCCGCCAGCGCGGAGAGAATGGTCAACCCGTTCGCATTGATCCACGCCGAAACATCAACCAGCAGTTGCGTAATCGCCGGCAGTTGCGCACCGCCCGACACGAGGAATTCCGCGACCTTCGGAATCACGGACATCACGAGATAGGCGCTCACGCCGACAGCCATCACAACCGCAACCACCGGATAGACGAGCGCGTTCACCACCGAAGAACGCAGGTTTCGCCGCGCCTCCAACTGATTCGCCGCCCGCGTCACCGCGTGTTCGAGTTCGCCCGACCGCTCGCCGACTTCACCAAGTCGGACGACGATCTCGTCAAAGTGACGTGGCTCAAGGGCGAGGGATTCCGCAAACGAACGCCCGTGCAGAATCGATTCCCGAACACGACGCCACGTCCGCCGCGCACGGGGTGAAAGCGATTGGTCTTCAACCGTCGCGAGCGCGTTTACGAGCGTCACGCCGCTTCGGAGCATCGAGGCGAGTTGCCTCAGTCCCATCTCAACGTCGAAACTCGTCATCGGTTTGAGCCACGTGGGATGCCACGCACCCGGCAGGTCGTCCGATTCGCGCACCTCCTTGATTTCAAGAACAAGCAGATGTTCCGTACGAAGGCGAACCGTCAGTGCGTCACGCGATTCCGCATCCCGCAGGTCGGTTCGTGTGATGCCAGCCGCATCCCGCACTCTCACCCTGAATCGCATCAGTCACCCAAGACCCTGATGATTTCCGAAAGCGAGGTCACGCCCAAAAGCACCTTCTCCCGTGCGTCCAGCCGCATCGGACGAAACGCCTCTTCCGCCATGCCCGGCTCGTAGAGTTCGAAAAGCCCGATTCGCCCGAAATAACCGCGCCCGCCGCACGCCGCGCAACCCTTCGCACGCCAGAGCGTCGCCCCGTCCCGCCGCGCCAGACCGAGCAGGGCGCGTTCCGCCTCCGTCGGTTCATACGCCTCGCGGCACGTCGAGCAGAGCCGGCGCACGAGCCGCTGGGCGACGGAAAGCCGCAGCGTCGCCGGAACGAGGTTCGGGTCGAGCCCCATGTCGATGAGCCGCGTAATCGTCGATTTCGCGTCGTTCGCGTGAAGGGTCGAGAGGACGAGATGCCCCGTGAGCGAAGCCTTTACCGCCGCGTCGAGCGAATCCGCGTCACGAATCTCGCCGATCATCACCACGTCGGGGTCGTGACGCAGGAGCGACTTCAGCGCCTTTGCGAAGTTCACCTTGTCCGCCGCGTCCACCTCGGCCTGCGCCACGCCGGGAATCTCGTATTCAATCGGGTCCTCCACGGTGATGACGTTGAGGGCGTTCCCCTTCAGAAGTTCGTTGATTGCCGCGTAGAGCGTCGTCGTCTTCCCACTTCCCGTCGGGCCGGTGAGCAGAACGAGGCCGAACGGACGACGAATCACCTTGTCGAAAAGAGTGCGGTCGGCACCGGACATTCCGAGGTCGTCCATCGAAAGGCGCCGCCCGCCGACTTCCAGGAGGCGGAGCGTGATGCGCTCCCCGTGCCGCACGGGCAGTGTCGCCATCCGCACGTCGAGCGGTGACTGGTTGAACGCGCCCAATCCGACGGGACGCCACGTGAAGCCGCCGTCCTGTGGGGCGCGGCGTTCGGCAATGTCGAGCGAGGCGAGAACCTTCAGCCGACTCGTGAGCGCACTCTGCATCGTCGCGGGAACGCGCAGAACATCCTCCAGTTCCCCGTCGATGCGGAAGCGCACACGCACCGAATCCGCCGCCGGGTCGAAGTGCACGTCCGAAGCGTGAAGGAAAAGTCCGGCGCGGAGAATGCGATCCACGAGCTGGACGCTGTCCGTCAGCGTCTCGGCGTGGGCGAGAAGTTGGTCAGCGGTAAGCATGGTGAATGCGCTCCTGCAGTTGTTCGGGGTTCTTCGAGTTCGCGAGGGCCGTCCGTTCGTCAATCAGTCCGGACGCAAACAGGGTGCAAAGGGACTGGTCGAGAGTCTTCATGCCAACCGCCGCACCCGTCTCAATCAGCGAATAGATTTGCGGCGTGCGGCCCGTGGCGATCAGGTTGGCAACGGCGGGGGTGTTGACCAGCAGTTCGCCCGCGAGACATCTTCCCGTGCCGTCCAGTTTCGGCAGAAGCCGCTGGGCGAAAATACCGCGCAGGACGAGCGCGAGTTGCCGGCGGATGCTGTTCTGTTCGTCAGCGGGGAAGACCGAGACAAGCCGCTCCACTGCCCCGGCGCAGTCGCCCGCGTGAAGCGTCGTGAAGACGAGATGCCCCGTCTCCGCCGCACGAAGCGCCGTGCGAATCGTGTCGAGGTCGCGGATTTCCCCGACGAGAATCACGTCGGGATCCTGCCGGAGTGATTCGACGAGCGCGTCGTTGAAACTCTTTGCGTCGCGCCCAATCTGCCGCTGGCTGATGAAGCACTGCGCCGAATCGTGGATGAATTCAATCGGGTCTTCAATCGTGATGACGTGCCCGTTGCGCGTCTGGTTGATGCGGTCGATGACCGTTGCAAGCGTCGTCGATTTGCCGCTCCCCGTCGCACCCGTCACGACGACAAGCCCGTCCGTCGAGGAGCAGAACTCCTCCATCCTGTTCGGAACGCCCAGTTCGGCGAAACTCCTGAACCGTGCGTCGAGCCTCCGCAGGGCGACGGCGTGACGCGACGATTCGCAGAATATGTTGAACCGGTAGCGGAAGCCGGCGGGACTCGTCAGCGCACCGTCGAGCGCACCCTCCCTCTGCAGGGTCGTACGCACGCGCTCCGTTCCGTCCGGGCAGCCGACGGGCAGGGTGAAGAGGCCGAGTTCCATCGCAATCGCGTCAACCGCCCGCAGGTCAAAGGGGCTGAGGCCTCCTTTCTCAACCAAATTGCCGCGAATGCGAAACCGTGGCCGCTGATTGGCCATCAGGTGGATATCGCTTGCCTCGAACTCATCGCCCAGAGCCAGAAGATTCTGCAACTGTTCACTCATTCCCATCACGCGCTTCTTCCTTTTCCCCTACAGCCAGAGCGACAGCGTCCAGCGCCCGCGCCCCGCTCCCGAAAGATTCACCTTTTCGGGGATGACGGCCATCTGCCGCGTCGCGAAAGTTTCAAGGGCCTTCACGACCTGTGGATAACGCCCCTCGACGACATACGTGCGCAGGATGGGCTGCGGGCAAACGCCCGTCGCCTTCAGGACGTCGCTTCCGACGAACGCCCGCTCGTTCTCGGATTGCACGTCTTGTTCCATCAGTGCGCTTTTCACGGCGGACACAAACAACCCCGCTCCGTTCAAGACCTTCAGCACCGCCCGCTCGCGTTCCGCCACGACGCTCTCGCACCGCGCCTTCACCTTCGTTTCGGATGCAGGTGTCTTCCGTTCCGATTCCAACTCGGCTTTGGACGCGGCAAGTTCCCTCCGCGCTTTCGCCATCTCGAACGCGAAGTCGTCCTCCGCCACAAGCGCCGCGTGACGGCGTTCGAGGTCGTCCAACCGCCGCACGGCGTCAGCCCGCCACCCGAACCAGTAGCACACGACAGCCGCAAGCGGCACGACGACGGCGAGGAAAAGTTTGTCCTTTGTCCTTATCTCAGTCATGGGTCATCACGCATTCAAAGGTTGCCATTGGCCCCGCACCCTGCACGGCAATCGAGCCGGGCTCAAGCCGCCAGCCGCGCTTTGCCGCACGGAGGGAGAGGGCTTCCACCGTTTCCGCCGCCGCCGTTGTTGAGAGGGCGACCGCCCGAAGCGCGATTTGCCGCGCCCCGCCACCGATGGACTTCACGACCGCCCGCGTCTCGCACGCCGCCGCAATCTCGGAAAGTATCTCCGCATACGCGGCACGGAGCCGTTCCGCCTCGTCCTGCGCCCGTTCCGCCGCCTGCCGTCCCTCGCGAATCGTGCGGATTTCCTCGCGCTTTTGTCGCGCAGCATCCCGTACGCCGTTCACCTGTGCATCCAGAAGGCTCTGCCGCGCCACGACCTTCTCGAGCCGCGCCGTCCGCCACGCCCTCGCACCGAAGTCAATCCCGACAAGCACGAGCAGAGCAACCCCCGTACACATCGCCGGCTTCAGGTAGCGTTCAAATCCGCCGCACCCGCCCCTCCCACGCACACGCCGGCGAATGGTCACCTCGTACACGCGAATCGACGAATCGGCATCCGCCACCGTCTGGTAGGCGACTTCCGCCTCGTCGGGCGGAATCCCCGAAAACGGCTCGACCTCGTAGGCCAGTGCCGCCGTCAGCTCCTCCGGGCGAAGCCCCGCAACCTGCACCGCCGCCATTCGCACCTGCTGGCGGAAGGCGGAGGGGTCGTTTCGCACGTCGTTCTTGTTCCCGCTTTTGTTCATGGAAGTGGCAATTGGATGAAGTTGTCGCCGGGCTGAACCACAATCTGCCGCGCCACGCCCGTGACGCTCTCCTTCAGGATGCGTACGCCGGGGGTCAGTCCCGTGAACTCGGCGGGGGTCGGGAACGAAACCGTCGCCGTCGCCCCCGTAATCAGTCCGTCCGCCGGGCCGTACCACGTGTAGGTGATGGTGGAATAGGCGTTCGTCCCCTGCGGTGCGCCGCTCACGACGAGCCGACTCTCCGCGCCACCGCTCGGGACGAGTGGGCAGATTCGCCGCGCTTCAGGTCGCGAAGCCGCGCCGTAGTGCGAAACCGCCAGGGTCACGCCGTTTGTCGCACTCACCCGCTCAAACCCGGCTTCGTCCTTCACGACGAACTCGTTCCCCCACGGGTCGCGCAACGCCGCCTTCCCGAACGGCAGACGCAGGTAGGGTCCGCGCCATCCCGTCGGCACGTAGACCGTCTCGTCCGCAATCGCCTTCGCCCCCGTGACGAGGTTCGCGCCCTTCGCCCTGAGAACGGCAAACCGCCGCGCCCCCGTCGGGCAGACCCACAGTTCCGCAAGCGAATTCGTTTCCGCCGCGTTCGGCATCCGCCCCATGTCCGCAAGAAACCCAGTCGGCAGTCCGTCCGCACCGCGCTCGTAGACACTGGCACGGATTGTCTCCAGTTGCCGGTCGGCGACGGATTCCAGTTTCTGATCGCGTAGGTGGGCGAACTCCCTCACCGCAAGGTGCGTCAGGAGCGCGATGACGCCAAGGACGACGACCAGTTCGACCAGTGTAAACGCCCGCCTCATCGTTCCTCCCCCTCGTCCACGTCATTCCGCAGGAGGAAAAGGACGAGGTCGTCCCCTCGCGCCAGTCGGTTGTTCCCGTCGATCAGCCCCGCTTGCCGCACGAGCCGACGCTTCCGCTCGCCCCACGAAGTCGCCCACCAGTTCGTGCCATTCGTGTCGAAGCACGGCGTGTCGAGCCGTCCGTCCGGCCCGGCGGAAACGACCCGCGCATAGCGGAAGCGCACCTCCTCCGGCAGGTTCGTCGTCACGCCCGCGAACGCCTGGGGCGGCGGAATCTGCAGGACGTACGGATTCCCCCACGGGTCCAGCAGGGCGGGCTCGCCGGGAAAGCCGTAGACCGAGCAGCTCTCGCGCCCGTTCAGAATGTCACGCGGCAGGCCGAGTTGCGCCACCTTCGGGTAGAAGCCCCGTTCGTCGAAGGTCAGGTCGTCCGCGAACCGCACGTCCGTTCGGCAGGGAAAGGACGCGCACGGCTTCTTCACGTACGGGCCCCTCCAGCCGCGTTCCGCGTCCGCATCCCAATGGAAGAAGGTCGTCGGCTTCGCGCACCCTCGGTTCGCCGCCCAGCCGTCGTCCAGCCGAACGCCGGGCGTTCGCGTCGAATCCGTCCCCGCCGTCAGCCGCACGTAGAGGTTTGTCGGCATGAGGAGGTTCGCAAGTCGCAGAAACCCAGGCGAAAACCCCGGAATGCCGCGCAAGTCGCGCAGATAGCCCGTCTCTTCGTCAACGAACGCTTCGCGCAGAACCTTCAGGTCGCTTTCGGCGGCAATTCGCTTCGCGGCCGTCCCCACGCGCCCTATGCGTGAAACGGCCACCACGGCGATAACCGACATTATCGCCACCACAACCACGAGTTCCATCAAGGTGAACCCGCTGTGGATCTCGATCTTCCTCTGCGACATCCATTCCTTCAAACGACACGAAATGGCCGTCGGTTCAATGCCGAAAACGAATGCGTCAAGCCTGTTTCTTGCCACAGTCGTTCTTCAGGTAATTCCGCGCGCTTTCCGTTGCCGCCGAGGCCATTTCCGAAGTCGCTTCAATCCCGGCGAACTTCACCATGTCGGAGGATTCGAGGAAACTTTCCAAATCACTAAGATGGGGCACCTGTGATTGCCCCGAACTCCGTAACTCGGCAAAGAACTCCTCCGTCGTCAGATTCGGAGCACGAATCCCATACTTCCGCTGGATATAGCGGCGGACAATCATCGTCAACTCGACATAAAAGTCCTTGAACTTCCCTCGCTGTGGTAATTCACGCTTTAAAAGCCTGTCTAACTCGACCCACGCACGTTCAATCGGACTCATCTGATGCTCCTTCACGCAACGAACAAGATACTTTAGAAGGTAATAGATGCCAGTTAAGATTCCGCAGGCCATCACGAGCAAGGCTGAAGCAAGAGTAAGCAATTTCAAACTAAGTGGAGGCAAATCTTTCTGCGGATTCACTTCAAAGCCACCCGTCACGGCCTCGCGTGACAGCGGTTTCTCAAAATAAACAGGCCCGGCCACGAAACTCAAATTGTCTGCGCCTTTTTGAACCACCGCAAACGGCGCAATCTTATATTCGTCGGCACATGGTTCGGGAATGAACTTCCAATTGATCGTCTGGACAACGGAACCATCCGTTTGCGTAATTGGCTCACTGGCAAAATCTTCGGCAAGCGAAAATCCACGGGTACGAGACCTCAGGTCAGGCGGTTCAATCGCAACCGACGGCGCGGTCTTCAGGGTAAGCGTGACAAAGACACTTCGACCTGGGTCAACAACCTTCGTGTCGGAATCGAGTCGAAGATCAACGCCTCCCTTTTGAATGGACAGCAGAGTTGCTGACAAAAGAAGAAAGTGACTGAGATAAAACATTGCATCTCCGAACTTACTGTATAAGAAAAGGGAAAGGGCCGGCGGCGTCCTACTCTCGCGCGGGCGGGTCCCGCACTACCCTCGGC
>CAVAHB010000137.1:0-9962 GCA_963588415.1 Faecalibacterium sp. CAG:74 | reverse complement strand
CCGCACATGACGGTGAGGGAGAACCTTTCCTTCGCACTCAGGTTGCGCAAGATTCCGAAGGCGGAAATCGAACGGCGCGTGTCGCCCGTCGCGGAAACCCTGGGGCTGACGGAATACCTGAAGCGTCTCCCGAAGGCCCTTTCGGGCGGCCAGCGCCAGCGCGTTGCGCTCGGACGCGCCATCGTGCGCGAGCCGGCGGTCTTTCTCTTCGACGAGCCGCTTTCCAACCTCGATGCGAAGATGCGTGTCGAAATGCGGGCGGAAATCATCCGGCTTCACCAGCGGCTGGGTGCGACGATGATCTACGTCACCCACGACCAGACCGAGGCGATGACGATGGGCGAGCGGATTGTCGTGATGAACGGGGGACGCATCCAGCAAGTCGCGCCGCCGCTCGAGGTCTACGAACGTCCGGCGAATGCATTCGTCGCCAGCTTCATCGGCACGCCGCCCATGAACCTCTTCCCGCCGGGAACGCTTGACGCGGTGCGGACGGTCGGGCTTCGTCCCGAACACCTGGCGTTGCGCAAACTTGGCGAAGGGGAAACCGCACCGCTTTGCGGATGCGTGGACTTCGTTGAATCGCTCGGGTCGGAAACGCTCGTCCACGTTCTTGTCGCGCCGGTTGACTTCCCCGCCGTCGTGCGTCTGCCCGGTTTTGCCGCGCTCCGGCACGGCGACCGCGTCGCGCTTCGCCCCGAAATGTCCCGCGCCGTCGCCTTCTGATTATGGTATAATACATCCCCATGAGGATTTTGACGGGTATACAGCCTTCGGGCAAGTTGCACTGGGGTAATTACTTCGGTGCGATGAAGAGTATGTTCGACCTTCAGGAGAAGGGCGAAAACTTCATGTTCATTGCGAATTTCCACGCTTTGACGACGGTTCGCGACGGCGCGGCGCTTCGTGCGGCGACACGCGACGTTGCCCTCGACTACCTGGCGTGCGGGCTCGACCCGGAGAAGACGGTGATGTATCGGCAGAGCGACGTGCCGGAGGTGCAGGAACTGGCGTGGTATCTTTCGTGCCTGACCCCGATGGGACTTCTGGAGCGGTGCCACAGCTACAAGGACAAGCTCGCCCATGGGCTTGAGGCGACGCACGGCCTTTTCGCGTATCCCGTGCTGATGGCGGCGGACATCCTGATGATGAACGCCGACCTCGTGCCGGTCGGGAAGGACCAGAAGCAGCATCTCGAAGTGACTCGCGACCTCGCCCAGAAGTTCAACAACGCCTACGGCGAGACGTTCAAGCTGCCCGACGCCTACATTCCCGACACGGTGGCGACGATTCCCGGCACGGACGGGCAGAAGATGTCGAAGTCCTACCATAACACCATCGAACTCTTCGAGGATGCGAAGTCCATCAAGAAGAAGGTGATGGCGATCGTCACCGACTCGAAGACGATGGAGGAGCCGAAGGAGCCGGAGGGCAATTCGATTTACGAACTCTACAAACTCTTCGCGACGAAGGAGGAGGTCGGGCAGATGGCGGCGAGTTTCCGCGCCGGCGGCTATGGCTACGGTCACGCGAAGAAGGCCCTTCTCGAGGCCTATCACCGCCTGTTCGACCCGTTCCGCGCGCGTCGCGAGGAACTTGCGAAGGATGCCGACGCGCTGGAGGACATTCTCCGCGCGGGCGCGGCGAAGGCCCATGCCGCCGCCGCGCCGATTCTGGAAAAAGTTCGCTCGGCCGTTGGCGTGAGCGTGAAGTGAGGAACAAGACCATGACACTTGCTGAACTTGAGAGTGCGAAGGCCGAAAGCCTGAAGGAAATTGCGGCGGCGGCGGATGCGGCGGCGGTCGAGGCCCTGCGCGTTAAATACGTGGGGCGCAACGGCTCCATCCCGGCGATCATCAAGGGGATGAAGGACGTGCCGAAGGAGGAGCGTCCGGCGTTCGGAAAGGCCGTGCAGGCCTGGAAGGCCGAAGTTGAGGCCGCGCTTGTCGCGAAAGGCGCGGGGGCGAAGGGCGAGAAGGCGAGTGACGCCGACCTCACGCTTCCCGGCCGCTGGTTCGCCCTCGGCGCGAAGCATCCGCTTTCGCGTGTCATCGAGGAGAGTGCGCGCATCTTCGGCCGTCTCGGCTTCACCGTGGCGGACGGCCCCGAAATCGAGAACCGCTTCAACAACTTCACCGCGCTCAACACCCCGCCCCACCATCCCTCGATGGACAGAACCGACACGTTCTGGCTCGGAGAGGACAGCCTCCTCAGAACCCAGACCTCGCCCGTGCAGATTCGGACGATGATGGCCAACAGGCCGCCGATTCGCGTCATCTGCCCCGGGCGCACCTACCGCCGCGACACGACGGACGCGACGCACTCGGCGAACTTCCACCAGATCGAGGGGCTTTACGTCGATACGAAACCCGTGTCGCTTGCCGACCTCAAGAGCGTGCTCGCCTATTTTGCGAAGGAGATGATGGGCGACGGCGTGACGGTTCGCTTCCGTCCGCACTTCTTCCCGTTCACCGAACCTTCGGTGGAGGTAGACTTCACGTGCCACGTCTGCAAGGGCAGGGGCTGCCGCGTGTGCAAGGATTCGGGCTGGATTGAGGTTGCGGGGGCTGGCATGATCGACCCGCGTGTCTTCGGTCACGTCGGCTACGACCCGGAGAAGGTCTCAGGCTATGCGTTCGGCTTCGGCGTGGAGCGCATTGCGATGATCAAGTACGGCATTCCGGATATCCGCTGGCTTTACGAGAACGACGTGCGGTTTCTCTCTCAGCTCGCCTGAGACGGCCGCCCCTTGTGTGACGAAGGAGGGTAGCCGCCATGATGACGATTTACCGCTGGGAGAACGGCGGACTCAAGGAAACCCCGGAGTTCGCACCCTCGTGCTGGATCAACCTCGTCGAGCCGACGACGACGGAACTTGAGGCGGTGCTCACCCATTCGCAAGTTCCGCGCGACTTCCTCACCGACCCGCTCGACCGCGACGAACGCCCGCGCTTCGACTACGAGGACGGCGCGGCGCTGCTGATCGTCCACGTGCCGTGCCCGGTGGAGGATGACGAAGTCGTTCCCTACTGCACGGTCCCTCTCGGCATCATCCTCATCGGCGAAGTCGTGATAACCGTCTGCAGCGCGAAGACGCCCGTCACGACGGCCTTCCTCGACCAGATTCGCCGCGTCTGCCCGCCGAGCGACAAGTATCGCTTCGCCTTCCGTCTGCTCTGGCACGGCGGCGTTCTCTTCCTGCGCTACCTGCACGACATTCACCTCAGGACGAACGACCTCGAGGACGAACTCCACGAGTCCATCTCGAACAAGGTGCTTCTGCGGCTCCTGACGATCGAGAAGACGTTCGTCTACTTCACGACGTCGCTCAAGGCGGATTCGATTGCGCTCGCCCGAGCGAACACCTCGCGGCAGATTTCGCTTTCGGAGGACGACCGCGACCAGCTTGAGGACGCGATGGTCGAATACCAGCAGGCGCTTGAGACGGCGACGATTCACGCGAACATCCTGAACGGAACGCTCGACACGTTCGCCTCGCTCATCAACAACAACCTGAACAACGTGATGAAATACCTGACGGCCGCGACGATTATGCTCGCCGTGCCGACGCTGATTGCGTCCCTCTACGGCATGAACATCGGGCTTCCGCTTCAGGACAATTCCCACGCCTTTGCGCTCGTGATGGGCATTTCGGGCTGTCTCACGCTCGCCATCGGCGCACTGTTCTTCCTGCTGTCGCGGAAGAGCAAGTTCTGATTTCGGGATTCGCCATGGAACTCTTCGACACCCACGCGCACTTTGAAGGGCCGGAAGGCGAAACTGCCGCGATTCTCGACCGCGCGGCGGCGGCGGGCGTGACCCGCGTGATGGCCGTCGGCGGAAGCGTCGAACTCAATCGCGGCGCGGCGCTCGCCGCGGCGAACCGTCCGCACGTCTGGAAGGCGCTCGGCTGGGCCTGCGATCTGGCGGGTTCGGCCGACCTGCCGCCGATTGACTGGACGGACGCCCGCGCCGTCGGCGAAATAGGCCTCGACTATCACTACGGCGAGGAATCGACTCGCCCCGCGCAGCGCGAACTCTTCGCTCGCCAGCTTGAACTGGCGCGGGAAAAGGATCTGCCCGTCGTCATCCACACCCGTGCGGCAGACGACGATACGCTCGGCATCCTCCGCGAGATTCCCTCGCGTGGCGTCATCCACTGCTTCACGGGTTCGCCCGCGTTCTGCCGCGCCCTGCTGGATCTCGGCTTCTACGTCTCGATTTCGGGTATTGTCACCTTCCGTGCGGCGGATAACGTGCGCGAATCGGCGCGGGTCGTGCCCGACGACCGTCTGCTGATCGAGACGGATTCACCGTTCCTTGCCCCCGTGCCCAAGCGCGGCAATCCGAACGAGCCGGCCTTTCTCGTGCATACGGCGAAGTTCCTCGCCGAACTCCGCAAGACGCCGCCTGAGGACTTCGCCGCGCTCACGACGCGGAACGCGCGGCTCGCATTCGACTTGCAACGGGGAACGTCATGCGAATGAGCCGGTTAGGTGACCTGCGGTGGAAATGGCGGAAAGCCCGGCGGGCGTTGCAACGTCCCTTCGAGTGGCTGGGCATCGGCTTCGGGTGGCTCGTCCTGACGAATCTGCCGCACCGGGTGCTGATGTCGCTCTGCGACATTCTCTCGTCCGTGATGTACGTCTTCGACCACCGTGGACGCTGCCGTTCGCTCGAGAACCTGCGCATCGTGCGCGGGAACTGCACGGGAACGGAGGGAACGCACGCCTTCGACCCCGACAAGGCGACGTACAATCCGACGCGGGCGGAAAGGCTCGTCATCCGCCGCGCCTACCGCAACATGGCGCGGACAATCGGACACATCTTCTGGACGTGCCGAAAGGCGAGGGAGCGCGTCGCGTCCGTCGGCGAGATGTCCGAGGAGGCCAAGGCGTTTTTGCGGCGGAATCGCCCCGCCGTGACGGTTTCGGCGCATCTCGGTTGCTGGGAGATTCTTTCGCAACTCGCCTACCTTGAGGGACACTCCATGATGTCCGTCGCGAAGAAAATCGGCACGAACGGCATGACGCGGATGCTGATGAAAGCCCGCAAGTCGATCGGGCAGGAGATTGTCGCGGCGGACGGGGCGTTCCGTCCGCTGATGAAGGGAATCAAGGAGGGGAGGTCGCTCGGACTGCTTGTGGATCAGACGGTCGATCCCGACCGGGGAGGGCTGTGGATTCGCTTTCTCGGTAGGCCGCTTCCCGTTTCCGCCGCGCCGGCGTTCTTCGCGGCGAAGGCGAAAGCCCCGATTGCCGTCGCGTGGTCGCGTCCGCTGAAGAGCGGTCGCTACCGCTGCGAGGTCGTGGACGTGATTGCGCCGGAGGAGGCGCGGGACGTCTGGGGCACGACCCAGCGGTGCGCCCACGACCTCGAGCGCATCATCCGCCGCCATCCGTCCTGCTGGGTGCTGAACTACAATTTCTACAACAACTGCATAACCGACGAGGAACTGGCGACCCTTGAGGCTCGCGAGAAGGAACACGGAGTGCGGAAGGCCTGACCATGGAACGTCAATCCGAGTCGAGTTCAACCGACGCACGGCAGCGTCTGCCGATTGGCGTGGGTGTTCTTTCGTGGCGCGCACCGAAGACGGTGGCGAATACGCTTGCGCAATATGGCGACTTCCCAGCTCTTTTCGACGAGTTTCGCCTGTTCTTTCAGGAGTGCACGGATGCGGATCGGCGCGTGGCGCGGCAGTTCGGCGTCGATTTCGCCGAGCGTCCGACGAACGTTGGCATCCAAGACGGCATGCGGTGGGTGGCGGAATCGCTCAAAGGCGAATACATCCTTTACCTTGAGAACGACTTCAACCTGATCGTCCCGCCCGAAGAGGCGTTCCGTGAACTGGTGCGGGCGCGGGAATGGATTGGAAGCGGACGGGTTGACATCGTCCGTTTGCGGTCGCTCTTCAATCCTGGGCTTCCTTGCACGGATCCGCACAAGTATTCCACGTTCTACCGTCCGCGAAACGCCGATCCGCGCTTTCAGTTGGGGGCGCAGTTGGCGGACGCCAATCCGCTTTTGCGTTGGCTCAGGCCGTTCAAGGCGCGGCGAATCGCCGCTCGTGGGGCTTATGTGGAGCGCGAACCCGAAAAACTCTTTCCAAGGGTTTTTCGCCGCGAGCCGGAAGGACTTGTCACGACCTCCGCCTACCTGAACTGGACGAACAACCCGGTGCTCATCCGCCGCAAACTCTTCCTGCGGATTGCCGACTATGCCGATGCGCATCCGTCGCATCGCACGGTCGGCGGCTTTCAGGATTTCGAGAAGCCGCTCAACTGCCGCTGGTGGCGTGCGCAGAAGTTCCGCATCGGACTTCCCGACGGCATTTTCACCCACAACAGGCTGGATCGATGAACAAGGGAAAGATGTGGATGCTCCATTCGGTGGAGGACGATTCGCCGCGCACGGCGAAATGCCAGATCTTCCGCAACCTGACGGTTTCGCCGGCGTGCCTCGAGCGGAAGATTCTCGCCGCGCAACGGGAGGGATGGTCGTTCGTTTCGGGGGAGCGATTCTTGGCGGACAAGCATGACGGGGTTGAACACCGGAACATCCTCATCACGATTGACGACGGCTTCCGCAACGTCTACACGGAGGCCTTTCCGCTTTTCAGGCGACTGAACGTGCCGTTCGTCTTCTATCTGGCGACGGGATTGGTCGAAAGAGGTTTCCGCATTTGCCCGTATGCGCAGTTGGACGGGATGATGCTCGTCATTGACGAGGCTCTTGCCCGGGGAATGAACCCCGACCTCTGCTTCCGCCGCTACCGTCGGCTGAAGCGGTATTTTCCTTTCCTCGACGGGCGAATCGTCATGCGGATGATCTTTGGGAAGAACCTTGACTTCGGGGGGTATTTCAGGCGGTCGGTCGTCACGCCGGACGAGGTGCGGGAGATGTCCGATTCGGGGCTTTGCGAGGTCGGGTCGCACACGGTGCGACATGTTCACGTGGATCGGACTTGGAACGTCGAGCGTGAACTGACGGAGTCAAAGGCGAAGATCGAGGAGTGGACGGGTCGTCCGTGCAGGTCGTTCTCCTATCCTTACGGGCATTGCGACGCAAGGACGTTGCGGCTCGTGCGCAAGCACTTCGCCTGGGCGACGCGGGATCTCCCGAGGCCGCCGTTCGACGTTACGGAAGCTTCCGACGACCATTTGCTGCCCCGGCAGATCGTCTTGCGTTGACGAAAGACGACCTTTCCCACCTCAACGAATTCAAACGCATGAAGATGAACGATTTGAAAGTGAACGGCGTCGAACGCCCTCCCAAGGACGGACACGTCCTGTTCTGCAGCGACGACGGGGGCTTTCCGCAGTTGCTCATGGCGATTCATTCCCTCCTGAAGGCGGCGAACCCCGCCCGAAAATTGCGCATTTCCGTCTTTACGGGAGGTGAAAACTGCATTTCGGATGAACATGTGGAAACGCTTTCCTCCCTGACGGCGAAACGCCCCTTCGCCACGCTGGAAGTCGTGGACATCACCTCCTTTCTTGAGAAGTATCGCAATGCGTTTTACTCGCCCGGGGTTCACGGGGGAATGTTCACGTGGGCGCGGTGCTTTATGGGTGAAATCTTTGAAAAGGAATGCGGCAATCTCGTCTATTTGGACATCGACACATTCGTTTGCGTGGATTTGGGCGCACTTTACGACCTCGACCTTGGCGAAAATGTCATTGCGGCGGTGTATGAGGACTCCCGCGAGGAAGCGGCGGACGACTGTAACAGCCATTGGACGGGAGGTCTTGTCGATCTTGCCGCCGAACGCTACTTCAACGCCGGCGTCGGGGTGTTCAACTTGTCCGCCGTCCGCGCCGAAAACCTTCTCTCAAGAGCCGTGAACTGGTATGCGACGCACAGGGATTCCGCCGCGTGTTACGATCAGGATGCGTTGAACGCGCTTTGCTGGAATCGCGTTTTGCCGTTGCCGACCGCCTACAACTACAGCGACGGATGGTGCGAGCGGCAGTTGAAATACTCCGTCCGCGACAAATGGTGGCGGGGGAACGCGCCGCAGGACGTGTTGGACGCCATAATCTCGCCGCGAATCATCCATTTTTGGGGTCCGAAGAAGCCTTGGAAATGGAATCGCCGCCCAGAACGCAAGCGCTACGAGCGGGCGATGCGGGAAGTGGGCTTGCTCGCCGCAGACGGACATTTGGAAGGTTCAACGGTTTCGCGGCAAATTCTTGCCGCGCTTTCCGACGGCTATCATGCGTTTTTGCGCCAAGTGGCGCACTATCGGCGGAAACGTCTTGTTGCCAAACCCTGACGGAACACAAGGAAGAACCATGGAATCTCAAATGACCGACGCACGGCAACGGAAGACGATAAGGGTTCATTTTGCCGATTATTACGGCATGAAGCCCGAAAACACCTGGGCGTATCGGATTCTCTCCCGGCATTACGACGTACGACTGGATTCCGTTCGTCCCGACTATCTCATTGACGGTGGACTCGGCATGGCGCATCTCGACTACCCGAATGCAATTCGGATTGTCATCATCGGCGAGAGTTACGTACCCGATTTCAACCAGTTCGACTATGCGGTCGGGTTCGACCACCTGACCTTCGGCGACCGCTACCTGCGCATTCCGCTTTACGCGCACTACGGGGAGTTCGCCCGTCTCTGCGAACTGCCCCCCCCCCCCGAGGGCGAACTTGCCGCGCTGACTCGACGGGACTTCTGCTCGTTCGTGGTGTCGAACGGGGATGGCGATCCCGCCCGCGTAGAGTTCTTCAGAAAACTTTCGAAATACAAGCCCGTCGCGTCCGGCGGCAGACTTTTCAACAACGTCGGCGGGCGCGTGGCGGACAAGAATGCGTTCATTGCCGGGTACAAGTTCAACATCGCCTTTGAGAACTCGGTGGTTCCCGGCTATACAACCGAGAAGGTGATGCAGGCGCTGGCGGCTCGGAGCGTGCCGATTTACTACGGCAACCCCCACGTCGAGGAGGATTTCGACCCGACTTGTATGGTTCGGGTTCGGTCACGGGACGACATTGACCGCGCGATTGAGGAGGTCATCCGTCTTGACAGGGATGACGCGGCCTATCTGGCAAAACTTGCCGCGCCGACGTTTCGGCATCCGAAGGAGTGGTATGAGGCGCGGTTCGGGGCATTTCTGCGCAACATCTTCGACCAGCCGCTGGAAAGGGCGCGGCGTTTGAACGCCTACGGCTACCAGTGGAACATCCGTCACCGTGCGCTTCAGGCGTGGCAGTTCTACCGCTGGACGCACCCCGGAAAGTTAATCAGGCAGTTCCGTCGCAAGTTCTTCAAAAAGAGAAGCGGTTTAGAATTGTAGGAGGGAACATCAGCCGCCAAACTTTTGGTATAATAGGCGGTATGAAACCGATTGCCACCAACATCGCCGATTTCGAGACCCTGCGCAAGCGCGGCCAGATTTACGTCGACAAGACGGCGCACCTGCACCGGCTGATCACCGACCCGAGCCGCACGTTCTTCTTCTGCTCGCGTCCGCGCCGGTTCGGCAAGTCCCTCAGCGTGACGACGATGAAGTCCATCTTCCTCGGCCACCGCGAGTTCTTCGACGGCCTCGCCATCGCGAAGACCGACTACGACTGGAGGAAACACGCCGTCATCCACTTCAACTGGGGCGGCGTGGACGTCAGCAGCCTCGAGACGTTCGAGCGGACGCTGACGGAGGCCGTGCGGCGTTCGCTCGGCGAGGCGGGCTGGACGTACGACGAGTCGCTGCTGCCGTCGGACAACCTCGGTCGTGCCATCCAGTATTTCTACGAAAAGGACGGCGTCGGCCCGGCGATTCTCATCGACGAATACGACGACCCCGTGGCGAAGGCGCTCGCCGACGTCCCCCTCGCCGAGCAGATCCGCTCGCGTCTCGCGGCGATCTACGCGCAGTTCAAGGACCGCTCGGGCAAGATCCGCTTCCTCTACATCACGGGCGTGTCGAAGTTCACGAAACTCTCCA
>CAVAHB010000136.1:0-2940 GCA_963588415.1 Faecalibacterium sp. CAG:74 | reverse complement strand
CTCCATAGGGTGGTACGGCGGTCGGACAGGAAGGGTTCGCCGCGCCCGACGGTTTTTACCACTGAACACACTGAAAGTCGGCTTGGCCTCCTTCCGATGGCAAGTTCAGTGTGTTCAGTGGTAAAAACCCTACCCGCCGCAGCCGCCCCCGCTTTCACGGCCACCCCCATGGGAGTGGCGTGGCTCGTTCTTCTTCTTCGATCTCCATGGCCTTCCTTCCTTTTTTGCCGACCCGTTAGGTTTTACAATTTTCAACGAGGATGTCTGGCGGACGCAATACTGCCGCAGGGTTTTTGGTATAATATGCGCATGACAGCAGAAGAACAGGCGAAGGCGATTGCAAAGGCGCTTGAGGAGCGCAAGGCGTTGGACGTGAAAGTCTACGACGTGCGGGGAAAGTCCTCGTTCACCGACTTCATCGTCGTGGCGACGGGTGCGGCGGCGCCCCACTTGAAGGCCCTTGCGGCCGAATCACAGGCGGCGATGAAGAGCGAGAAGATCGCGAGTTATCGCACGTCGGGCGACCCGGAGAGCGGGTGGATTGTCGTCGATTACATTGACGTCGTGGTGCATGTGTTCTCCCCCGAGGCGCGGGCCTACTACGCGCTCGAACGGCTTTGGGCGTAGTCGATGATCTCAACCGTCCACATTGCGAAGACAGTCTACGGCGGGGACGGCCTCGGTCGTCTCGGCGACGGGCGTGTCGTGTTCGTTCCCGGTGCGTTTGCCGGCGAGAGCGTCCGCGCCGAGATTGTCGAGGAGAAGAAGAGTTTTGTGCGCGCGCGGCTCGTCGAGGTCGTCGAACCGAGTGCGGACCGCATTGCGCCGACGGGGCTGGTCGTGCCGGGCATGGCGTATGCCGCGCTTGGTTATGCGGCGGAAATGCGCACGAAAGAGGAGCAGCTGAAGGATTTCTTCGAGCGGGCGCGGATTGCCGCGCCGAATCCCGTGAACCTGACGGACGCGGCGAACCGCTCGAACTATCGCAACAAGGTGGTCTACCACTTTGCGCGACAGAACGGGTCTTGGGCGCTTGGCTACCGCGTTGAGCCGGGCCACGAGATTGTCGAGGTGACGGACGACCCGCTTGCCGCGCCCGAAATCAACGCGAAACTGCCCGAAATCCGCCGGAACGTGATTGCCCTGCTGACGCAGGGCGCACCCGCCGTGCGGAAGTCGGTTGAGGAGAAGGGCGACGTCACGATTCGCTGGACGGCGAAGTCGGGCGTGAAGTGGTGGATTGGCAAAGCCCCGGCGGATGTCGTCCTGAAGGAGAGGACTTGCGGGCAAACCTTTGACGTGCCGGCGGACGGCTTCTATCAGGTGAATCCGGCGGCGGGCGAACGGCTCGTCAAGGCGGTGGTCGAGGCCTACGGCGCTCATCCCACGGGGGCGATTCTCGACCTCTACTGCGGCGTGGGCGTGTTCGGCCTGTGCTGTCGGCCCGAACGGCTGATTGGCGTCGAGAGCGGTCGCCGCGCCATTGACTTCGCGCGGCAGAACGCGGCGAATCAGGGCGTGAAGGCGCGTTTCTTCGCGGAACAGGTCGGGCGGAACTTGCGGCGCATCCGAATTGGTGCGGACGCGACCGTAATCCTCGATCCCCCGCGTGGCGGACTCGAACCGCACGTTCCCGAATGGCTTGCCGAGTCAAATGCGCCGCGCATTTTTTACGTGAGTTGCGACCCCGCGACGCTTATGCGCGATTTGCGGGTGATTGCGCGGCAAAACTACGAGGTTGAAGCGGTGAAGTGGGTGGATATGTTCCCCCGGACCGCCCGCTTCGAGACTTTCGTCGCCTTGCGCCGTCGGTAATCCGCCCGTGACACCGACGGTCGAGCAGGTCATTAAGTGCTATGCGGTTATCGCACGGGCGGAGCGAATGAAGAGCGGCCGCCCCGGCGAAAGGACTGTCACGAACGCCTTGCGGGGGGCGGCGACCGTTTGCGAGGCCGCGGGGCTGGGCGTTGGCGCGGCGGTAGACCGACTGACGCGGAAGGCAATCGACGATGCGCTTGTCGCTTTTCTCAATCGCGGGATTTCACGAATCTCCGCATGGAGTTATATCTGTCAAATGCAGTCCATCTTTGCACGGTGGTGTCGTCCGTACTATGAGGACATGGGTTGGGAGATCCCGAAACTCGAACTGCCGGTGTTCCACCTGAAGCCCCCGCACTACGTGCGCCCCGACGCGGAGATGCTCGCCCGCGTAAAGGCGTGGTACAAGAGCCTTGCGAAGGCGATGGACCTGTCGGAGGTCGGCTCGAAGTGTCGCGTTCGGGAGGTAAGGAAATGGAAGCACGTTTACTTTGCCGCGACGATGATGCTGGAATTCGCGATGCGAAACGGCGACATCCTGCGTCTTACGCACGAGAACTTCGTCTTCAAGGACGGGCGGCGCTATCTCAGCTACGTGCCGCACAAGACTGAACTGACGAGCGGGCGACGGGTCTTCTGGCCGATACACAACGACATCTGGGCGATGATTGCGCCGCTCGACCTGACGTTCGATTCAGGCGTTTTCGACGCACTGAACCGACAGCTGCGCCTTCTCGGGTTTCGTGGCAGCAAGGCCTCGTACGAACTGCGCAAGATTTGCATCGATCACATCTACCAGCGGTTCGGCGCGGAGATGGCGACTTCCATCAGTGGGGACGACATCAAGACGATTTCGCGCTACTACGCCGACCCCGCCCAGCCGAACATCGGCAAGGTGAAGGTTGTGGATCTCCTTTGAACTTGGCCGCCCGCACCATCTGCGCTTTCGGTGTCGGGCAGAACCCGTTCTGAGTCTTCGCCGCGCCGACAGAAAGGCAACTTTTTTTGAACTGGAGGGGAACTCGTGTACTACGTGGTGCCGGCCGCTGAACTCGCGCAGAGCCGCAGAGTTCGCGGAGGCGGGCGCGGCGCTTGTTGGCCGTGTTGAGTTGTAGAAAGGTA
>CAVAHB010000135.1:0-3996 GCA_963588415.1 Faecalibacterium sp. CAG:74 | reverse complement strand
CTGTCCGACCGCCGAGCCCATATATGGACAACCCCCGAGTCCATATATGGAGAAACCGAAATCCATATATGGACAACCCCCGAGTCCATATATGGAGAAACCGCTGGCCATATATGGAGAACGCCGTGCCCATATATGGAGTACGCCGTGGCCATATATTGAGTACGCCAACGCTCCGAGAGGGGGTTCGCCGCGCTCCCCGAGGGGGCAGACGGCGGTCTTCCCGTACTCCTTATAGTACGCGCCGCCCGTATCTCAGGGGAGTTCGGGCGTTTCGGCGTTCTCCGCGCGCCACTGCTGCGCGGCGTCCGGCGTCGTATAGGGTTCGCCCGTGATGAACTCGTAAACCTCTCTCATCTCCTTGACGGCGGCGGGGTTCGCGTTCGCCTCGATCACGCGGACGGCGGAATCGATTACCGCCGCGTCGTTCGAAAGCCCCTTCAACTGCCCCGCCAGGATGGCCAGGGTGTCTTCGTCGCAGGAGCCGCGGATCTGGAAAAGCGACTCGATGTAGGTGAGTTTCGCATTTTCGTCTTCCATTTCCGACAGAGCCTGTTCAATGGCATCCGTTGCGGTGGACTTCACGTCCTCGTCCGCATCCGCGAGAAACGGCGTCATCGAATCGAGCGTCTTGCTCCCGAACCACTGCAACGCCTCGATCGCCCGCTGGCGGACTTCCGCCGACGGATGGTTGATGGCCGCCTCGGCGAGTTTGCGCACCTCATCGACGTTTTCCGCGTCAAGCGCAACCTGAATCGCGTCAATCCGCTTCTGGTCTTCCGGCGAAAGTTCAACCTCGTCGGGCGCGTTTTCCGCCGCTTCCGAAGCGTCGGCGGGACGCGAATCCGCCGCCGCCGACCGCCCGCCGGCGAGTCGCTTCCGCCGCGCCGGCTTCGCGCCGTCCCGCGACGCGGCGGCCTCCTCAAGGCGGCGGCTTTCCCGCGCCACCACCCCTTCCGATGCGGAATCGTCCCCGGACGCACCGCGCCCGAAGTAAAGGATCGCCCCCACTGCCGCAAGCGCCAGAACGCCCGCACCAACCAGGATTTTCTTTTTCATGTCAATTCGATTCTATGCAGATTACGTCACCCGTCTTGACCGTCAGCGTCTTCGGGCGACCGTTCACCTCGCCCGTCAGCTTCTCGGAAATCCAGAACGCGCCCATCGCCCACGGCGTCCCGCCGCACGTCAGGCACCCGTCGCCCCAGTCCGGCAGCAGCACGGCGCGGTAGTTCGCCGTCACCGCCTTGCCGGTCGAGTCGGTCGTCTTGAACTTGCCGCTCGCGAGCCCCGTCGTGCGGTTGAGCGAGAGCGTCGCCCCGACGGCCTTGGCCGACGCGGAATCCAACTTTGCCGCCGTCGCGGCAATCGTGACGGGGACGGCTTCCAGCGCACCCGGCGCAACGAGGTCGTGTCCGTTCGCCTGCGGATCGACCGTCTCGGTCAAGTCCCGCTTCGCGTCGATCCACGAGCCGACCGCCGCGTCGTAGTCGACGTCCCAGCAAGCCGCCGCCAGCGCTTCCGTATGCACCCACCGGGGAACGACCTCGGACGAGGACGACACCGCCTTCGCCGTGCCGTTCGCCTCCAGCCGCAGGACGGCCGTGAAGAAGTCCTTCGCCGTGCGGTAGTAGATCGGCAGCAGCGCCGCGTCCACCCCGTCGGCCACGAGCACCGACGTTCCGCTGAACGACTGCCCATTCGGCAAGAAGCCCGCATACGTCATCTTGCCCGTCCGGGCGGCCGATTCCGTCAGGCGCAGCGTGACGACCGGCGACCCGTTCGCCAGCGGCGCCGCGCTGCCGTCGTCCGTGTTCACGAACGCCGCCGCGGCGCGTCCGACCCACGCCGTCGCCGGGTTCTCGCGGCTCCACGCCTCCGGCGCCTCGCCCGTCAGAGTCCCCTCGAAGTCGGGATCCGTCAGCGCGAGTTCCACGCTCCCGTCGGCCTTCGCCGTCACGACGAGCGAATAGGCGGGCTTCGACGAAACGGTCAGCGTCGCCGAAAGCGTCCCCGTCGCGCCGTCGTAGGCGCTCCAGCCCGTCGCCTTGAACGAGAGCGCACCCGCCGCGCACCTGTATTTCGCCGTGCAACGCCCCGTCGTCGGAATCGAAAGCCCCGTCACCAGACCCGCAAGATGCGCCGAAGCCGCGTCAATCACCATCACGTCGGGAATTGTCCGCCGCGTCGCGACGGACGGATTCGCCCCCGGTGCGGACGGCGAAAGCGCCGCGACGTCGGTGACGGCGAACGCGAGGCGAATCGTCAGGCCCGCTTCCTTCTGGCGGCCGACGGTCTGCGAAATCTGGTAAACCGCCGCGTAGTTGCCGCCCTTCGCCGACGGCGTTCCGCCGATGACGAGCCGGTCGCCCGCGAGCGTCACCTTCACGCCGGACGGCAGCGAACCCGAAAGTTTCGCGACGGCGGCCTTCGCGCCGTCCGCGAGGTTCAGAACGGCGACCTCCTGCGAGACGGCGCAGTAGCGCGTCAGGTCGAGGGCGAGCGCATCGACGGCGAAGCGCGGCGCTTCCGCCCCAACCAGTTGCACCGTCAGCGTCTTCGCGGACGAATCGGCCTTGATGCCGGAGAGCGCGTCGAACGAGACGACGACCTTGCCGGACGGGCAGTCCGCGAGAAGCGGCAGGTCGAGCGCCGCCCACTGCGTCCCCGACGTGCGCGACGGCCAGCCGAAGGCCGATCCGGTGGCGAACGCACCCGCCGTCGTCTTGAGCGTGCAGGCGACGTCGCCCGATGCGCCGCCCGTGCGGGAAACGCCAATCCGGATGCGCGATCCCTCCTGCGCGATGACCGTGCCCTTCTTGGCGAGGGCGGGCTCGGCTTCGTCAAGCGCGAGTTTGCCGACGTTCGCCTTGTCGTTGTCGAGCAGCGTCAACTCGAACGCCGTCTCGCCGAGCAACAGGCGCAGCACCTGCGTTCCGTCCGCATTCCCGTCGTCGAAGACGTCGATTTCAACGTTCTTCGTGCCGCGTTCGCCGTCCGCCCACGAAGCCCCGTCCGTGACAATCCGATAGCGGTCGGGGAACGCCGTGGAGGCGGCATCGACGACAATCGCGACGTTCGTCGCGCCGGTCGCCCCGCCCGTGCGCTCGACCGGCACGAGCACGCGCAGCGTGCCGCCCGCCTTCTTCGCGTCCGCTTCGCTCGCGGTTGCGGAAGTCTCCGTGAACGCGAGCGCACCCGCATCGTCCGTCGATTCCGCCGTAAGTTCGTAGGTGGCGACGGAATCGCCGTCGCGATCCAGCGCAAACGCCGCGCTCGTCGAGATCGCCTCGACCTGCACGAAGAAATCGACGCCGAAACCGGGCGTGACTTCCTGCGTCGGCAGCGCGACGCCCTGCGCAAGATTGCCCGTTGCGGACGCGACCTTCGTCGCCTTGCCGTTCGTCACCTTCCAGAAGTTGAGACGGATGTCGTCTTCCGCCGCGGACGCGGCGGATACAGAACCCCTGACGGAAATCGTCGTGCGCGTCCAGCGGTCGCGCCCCGTCAACCGCCAGTAGTCGGAAAGATCGACGGCGGAGACGGTCGAGGTGCGTTTGCCGCGCACGTCGAGCGTGCAGTCGTCGGTCGTTGCCGTCGACCAGTGGGCGTTCAATTCCTCCGTCGGGTCGTTCGCAAGCGCAAGAATCTCGTCGAACCGGCGCACGTAGGCGGCCGCCGCCGCGGCATTCGTCGGGCTGACGTTGCTGAACTGGTCGAGTCGCCCGATGATGCGCCCCTCGGCGTTGCGAAGGATGAAGCAGGGAACGCCCGTCTTCCAGCTGAACGTCGTCGTATTCGCCGCGTCAAGGCACTCGGGGCGGCACAGGCCGCCGACCGTCACCGCGTTCGTGACGAGGCTCAGGTTGCGGGCGAGAACGTCCGCCGCGTTCGTCCCGCCATTGCCCGTCTGCACGATTCCCTTGCGCGAGAGGTAGCCCGCGCCGCTCTGCACGCGGTCCTGCGGCGGCACGGTCGCGTTCACGTAGCGGTCGC